>NZ_JBVJLI010000017.1:0-113166 GCF_055584805.1 Pseudomonas sp. NPDC090752
TAAAGAGCGTTTGGTTAAGAGCTTTTCGTCTCAACCGAGGCGCGCATTCTACGCTTTCCTCAGAGCCTGTCAAGCGTTTATTTTGAAGTTTTTTGAATCTGCTTTCTTTCAAAAGCCTTTAACCTCAAACACTTACCGACTATCTCGTCGCGTTCAACGCTGCGAGGAGGCGAATAATACGCGCTTTGAAATTTGAGTCAACACCTTGATCTAAAATACTTTCAAACTGCATTTCGCAACCGCTCGGCAACTAAATGCCTGAACCATCGCTCTGTAGAGAAACACACCGTGGAGGCACTGGTCATGAGCGAGGCACAAAGCGAGAAGACCCCCGGCCTGTCGGCGGATGAAGAGAAGGAAGTCAGCCATAACCAGCCACCGCGGGCGGCGGTACTGCACGAGATCATTCGCTACCAGGGCGATCAGGAGCTGGAGCGCACCATTGCGGCGCTGTGGTGGTCGGCCTTGGCTGCCGGCCTCACCATGGGCCTGTCATTAATGGCCATGGGGCTCTTCTATGCCCGCCTGCCGGCAGGTGACAGTGCCCAGGTGGTTGCCAGTATCGGCTACAGCGCGGGTTTCCTTGCCGTGATCCTGGCGCGCCAGCAGCTGTTCACCGAGAACACGCTGACGGCGGTACTCCCCGTCATGACCACACCCACCCTGGCCAACCTCGGGCGGCTGTTGCGCCTGTGGAGCGTGGTGTTGCTCGGCAACCTGGCAGGTACCTTGCTGGTGGCCTGGGTCATGCTCGAACTGCCGATCTTCGACAGCAAGACCGATGTCGCTTTTCTCGAGATCGGTCGCAAGGTCATGAAGAACGACTTCAGCCAGATGTTTGCCAAAGGCATCGTCTCGGGGTGGATGATCGCCACCATGGTGTGGATGATCCCCTCCATGGAGCACGCCAAGATCTGGATCATCCTGATGATCACCTACCTGATGGCCCTAGGCGACTTCACCCATATCGTCGTCGGTTCGGTAGAGGTTTCCTACCTGGTCTGGGCCGGCGACGAGACCTGGCGCAGTTTCTGGCTGGAGTTTGCCCTGCCTACCCTAGCCGGAAACATCATTGGCGGCAGCTTCATCTTTGCCTTGATCAGCCACGCCCAGGTGCGCAGCGACAGCGGCAAGCCACCTTCGCAGCTATTAAAGGAAGACAAACACCCGTCCCCTCGCCAACAAGATGAAAGACACTGAAGTTCAGCGTGCCGCCACCGCACGCTTGGTCGTACGCCCCCGCTCGGGTGCAGGCCGTGGTTGCCACCAGTTCTGCCCCTCATGCGGCGAATCGAGGCTGACCCGCTCGCCCATCTGCGGTGTGCTTAGCCGAACTTGCGCGGCCGCGGCCAAAGCCACGATGCGCTCGAACGGCTCTTGCCAAGCGTGGATGGACAAATCGAAGGTGCCATTATGAATCGGCAGCATCCAGCGCCCTCGCAAATCGAGGTGCGCCTGCAGACTCTGCTCGGGCTGCATGTGCACGTTGGGCCAGGCCAGGTTGTAGGCACCGGTTTCAATCAAGGTCAGATCGAACGGCCCATAACGCTCACCGATCTGACGAAAGCCATGGAAATAACCCGTGTCTCCGCTGAAGAACACCCGCAATTGCCCATCCATGACCACCCACGAAGCCCATAACGTACGGTTGCTGTCGAACAACCCGCGCCCGGAAAAGTGCTGGGCCGGCGTGGCCACGAAACGCACACCCTCGACCTCGCTAGCCTGCCACCAGTCCAGTTGGGTGACCTTTTCCGCCGGCACCCCCCATTCAATCAGCAGGTCGCCCACCCCAAGCGGCGCCAGAAAACGCTCGGTGCGCGACGCCAGGAAGCGGATGGTTTGTTCGTCGAGGTGGTCGAAGTGATCGTGCGAGAGAATGACCGCTGTCAACGGCGGTATGTCATCCAGCGCCAGCGGCGGCGCATGAAAGCGCTGTGGCCCGGCCCATTGCACCGGTGAGGCGCGCTCGGAGAAGACCGGGTCGGTCATGAAGAAGCGTCCACGGAGTTTGAGCAGTACCGTGGAGTGCCCCAGGCGCCAGAGGCTGTGATCGGGGGCATCGAGGAGCTGCTGGCGTGTCATCGGCTGCACACTGATTGCCGCAGTTGACCGTGTTTCCGGCGGCTTGCGCAAGAACAGGTATTTAAAACCGATGCGCAGCTTTTTAAACACACCATCCTGGGGCAGGCTGGCCTGGTTGTGAAAACGTCCATCCCGCTGTGGCGCCGGCTCGCCGGCGGGGTTAGCCATGGGCATCATGAGCAGCAGCACTCCAAGCACGAGGAAAGCCTTCATGTTACCCCACAGTGATCGCGCCAACCGTGAATTGGCTTGTAAGGTCATTTTTCGTCGATGACAGTCTGTTGAACAATATTCACGTTTTTTATGCGATAAACGGCGCAACAGCAGAAGACGACGACCATGATGGACAACCGCAGCGGCAAGGGACTTTCTTTCGTCAAACGCATCTACCTGCCGCGCATCATCGGCTTGGGTATCGGTCTATTGAGTGTAGCCGCAGCCGTCGCACCGCTGTCGCCACCCACTTGGGCCTGGTGTGCACTGCTGTTCAATGGCCTGCTCTGGCCGCATGTGGCCTACCAGTGGGCGCTGCGTTCGGCGGCGCCCTTTCAGGCGGAGCAACGCAATCTGTTGCTGGATTCGCTGATGGGCGGCTTCTGGACCGCTGCCATGCACTTCAACCCCCTGCCCACCGTCACCGTGCTGTCGATGATGACCATGAACAACGTGGCCGCTGGGGGCAAACGGATGGTCGCCCAAGGGCTGGCGGCTCAACTTGTCGGCATGCTGCTGGCCAGCCTGTTGCTGGGCACCGGCTTGCAATTGGATGCCACGCCGCTGCAGATCTATGCCTGCCTGCCGATGCTGACGCTGTATCCCCTGGCCCTGGGCTGGGTATGCTACCGCCTGGCAATCAAGCTTGCCGAGCACAAGCGCCGCCTCAGCGCCCTGAGCCAGACCGACAGCCTGACCGCGCTTCTCAACCACGGAGCCTGGAAGGACATGCTGCAGTTGAAGTTCCAGGCCTGCCAGCAGCAACAGGCGCCGGCGGTGATTGCCCTGATCGATATCGACCACTTCAAGAGCATCAATGACACGTTTGGCCATGTGGTCGGCGACTGCGTACTTCGCCAGTTGAGCGCTGAGCTCAAACGCAACCTGCGCGACATCGACCAGGCCGGTCGCTACGGCGGCGACGAGTTCTGCGTGATCCTGCCGGGCACCAGCGAGGAACAGGCGTGCCAAGCCATGGAGCGCCTGCGCGAGCGCGTCGCCAGCTACCGCAACCCGCAGCTGCCGCACCTGCGGATCCGCCTGAGTATCGGCTTGTCGGCCTTCCATCCGAGCCTGGCGTCCCCCGAACATTGGCTGGACCAGGCCGACAAAGCGCTCTACAGCGCCAAGCGGCACGGTCGCGATCAGGTCAATTTCGCCCATGGCGAGGCTACGGCGCTCAAGCTGGCCTATCCTGACTGAATCTCCTCGCTGATTGTCCGGCGGGGGGCGGCAGCTCATGAAGGAGTCGCTTGTGTATGGCCAGGAACGCCAACCTAACGCCCGCCAGCCCTACCCCCCGCTTACCCATCCGCCCATTGATCAGCGGTTTTTGTGCCGTGTTTGGCCTGGCATGCCTGGTCACATTGGGTGCGCTGTTCAATATCGCCGCTTCACTGGATAAGCAGGAGCAGCAGCGCAGCGCCTTCCATGCCAACCAGGCGCTGGAGCAGCGCTTGCAGGCTTCGCGGCAGTTTCTCTCCAGCTACGCCGTGTGGGACGCTGCCTATGAGCACTTGGTGGGCAAGGTCGATTGGCAGTGGGCTTTCCAGGAAAAGAATGTCGGCGAATCGTTGTACAGCGCCAGCGGCTACGAAGGCGTGTTCGTCGTCGAGGACCAGCGCACATCCTATGCCTTGTTCAAGGGCAACCCCACCGAGTCTGGTGCCGGCAGTTTTATCGCTGCCCCCTTGCCGGCGATCATCGCCGAGGCCCGGCGCGTTGCCAGCGCGCGCGAACAGGTCACACACTTTATATTGTTCAACGGCTGGCCGGCCGTACTCAGTGCCGCCGCCGTGCGCCCCGACCGGGATGTAACAGCCGAGGAGGTGAGCCAGGCGCCGGTCATGCTGTTCGTCGATCAACTCACCGAAGCAAAACTTGCCCGCCTGGGCGCAGGCGCTGGCCTTGCGCAGATGCACATCGAAAAGGACCCGGTTGGCGAACATGGCCATGAGCAGATTGCCCTGGGCGATACCGGTTATCACCTCGCCTGGAGCAACCCGCTCCCAGGCCAGCAACTGCTCTGGGCCGTGCTGCCGCCGCTTCTTTGCGCGCTACTGGTGCTGGGCCTGGTGATGCTGTACCTGTTCCGCCATGCCCTGCGCAGCTCCCGCGCCATCGACCTGAGCCTGCAACACCTGCAACAGAGCAACCACGCCCTGGAGGCAAGTGAACAACGCTTCCGCGCCGTGGCCGAGGCCGCCTCCGACTGGATCTGGGAAACCGACCGCCAGCAGCGGCTGACTTACCTCTCGCAACGTTTCGTGCGGGTCACCGGCGATCAGGTGGAGGACTGGCTTGGGCAACCGATCAACCAGCTCCTCAGCTGCGACACTACGCCCCTGTCGCCCTGGTTGGATGCTCAGGCCGAGGCTGACACGGAACAACCGGCCAACCTGCGCTGCGCCTATCGCGACCACAACGGCCAGAACCGCTACTGCAGGGTTTCGGCGCGGGCGATCATCTATGACGGCAAACCCGCCGGTTTTCGCGGCACCGCCAGCGACATCACCGATGAAGTCGCCGCCCATGCGCGCATCCAGCACCTGTCACTGCACGATCCCCTGACCGGGCTTGCCAACCGCAACAAGCTCGCCCGTCACCTGGAACAAGCCCTACTGCGCGGCAGCGACTCACCGCCGCTGACCTTGCTGTTGCTTGACCTGGACAACTTCAAGCCGATCAACGACTCCCTTGGCCACGCCGCTGGCGATGCCGTGCTGCAGGAAGTGGCCGCACGCCTGCGCGATACCACCCGCGACGGTGACCTGGTCGCCCGCCTGGGCGGCGATGAATTCGTCTTGGTGCTTGAGGGAATGGACAACCGCACTGAGATCGACCGGCTCAGCAAGCGGCTGATCGAACTGCTGCAGCAGCCCATACTTTTCGAAGACCAATCGCTGCACGTCGGCGCCAGCCTGGGTATCGCCCAGACCCGCACCCAGGGCTTCGATGCCGGCGAGCTGATTCGCTGCGCCGATATCGCCCTGTACCAGGCCAAGGCCGACGGCAAGAACACCTGGCGCTATTTCGCCGCCGAGATGAACCAGCAGATCCAGTACCGGCGCCAACTGGAGAACGACCTGCGCCGGGCACTGAGGAACGACGAGTTCGTGTTGTACTACCAGCCGCGCTATCGCCTGGGCGATTTGCGCATCGTCTCGGTCGAGGCCTTGCTGCGCTGGCAACACCCTCAGGAAGGCCTGCTCGGCCCGGACACGTTCATCCCCCTGGCCGAACAGAGCGACCTGATCGTCACCCTCGGCCGCTGGGTGTTACGTGAAGTCTGCCGCAGCGCCCTGGGCTGGCCCGAACAGCTGCTGGTATCGGTGAACCTGTCCCCCGCACAGTTCCTGCGCAGCGACGTGGTGGCCGATGTGCGCGAAATCCTGCAGGAAAGCACATTCCCGGCCCAGCGCCTGGAACTGGAAATCACCGAGAACGTCATGCTCAACGACATTGAAGGCGCCTTGGGCACCATGCAAGCGCTGAAGGAACTGGGCGTGCGTCTGAACATGGATGATTTCGGCACCGGCTATTCGTCACTGGGTTATCTGCGCACCTACCCGTTCGACAGTATCAAGATCGACAAACGCTTCATCGCAGGGCTCGGCAACCCCAGCAGCAGTGACCGCGCGGTGGTGCAGGCGATTATCAACCTGGGCGAGGCCATGGGGCTGACCGTGACGGCGGAAGGGGTCGAGACCGAGCAGCAGCTCAAGGCACTGGAAGTGGACAATTGCCATGAGGTTCAGGGCTATTTCCTGAGCCGGCCGCTGGACAAGCGGGCATTTGAGCAATTGTTGCAGAACAGGCCAGGGCGCTCTGCCGATGCGTCCTGAGCCTGTACCGAGCACACAGGATTCAGCGCAAAGACCGCTCGGCAACGATCTCCGGCAAATCACCACGCCGCTGGTAGATGCGTAATGCCTCGGCAATATTCAGCCGATCATCCACATGCTGCTCCAGCAGTAGCGCGAGCCGCTCACGGCACAAGGCCATGCGCGCGCCCTCGTCGGCCCGCCAGACAAACTCGCTGCACGGAGTGATGCTCTCGTCAGCCACGTCCATGCCGAACGCGTCCTCGGAAAATCGCACGATGTGGACCCCGCGCTTGCCATGAAAACCGACGAAACCCTTGAGCTGGTCGGCGGCGTTGCAGATGTCCTGGGATGTAATGGCCATGACGTAACCTCGCAAATGAATGGAAGTGACGCACGCCAGGCTGGCAACGGTCGCCTCTACTGGGCAACGCGTCGGGCCAGGGTAGCGCAAGTGCCCGTCGATTTGCCACCAACCCTAAGCGTCGACCTGCGACGCGAGCACGCCGCTCAGCCAGTTCATGAATGGGCCGTAACGCCGCCGAACACCTGGCTGTCCGCGGAATCGACGTTATTGGCACCTACCACTCCAAAGCTGACGAAGCACAGGCCGTGGTCTAAAACCTGGAGCGAGCTGGAGCCAAAGCGGCCATGCTGCAGCTCGATGTCAGCGACAGCAGCCGTTTTGCAATTTTTGCCGAGCGCCTGAGCGAAACCCTGCCGCAACACTTCGGCCGGGAGCGCTTCGATTTCCTGGTGAACAACGCCGGCATCGGCCTCAACGTGCCCTACAGCGAAACCAGCGAAGCGCAATTCGACCAGCTGATGAACATTCAGCTCAAGGGGCCGTTTTTCCTGACCCAGCGGATGTTGCCGCTGTTGGTCGACGGCGGGCGGATCGTCAATATTTCTTCCGGCCTGGCGCGCTTCGCGCTGCCGGGATATGCCGCCTATGCGGCCATGAAGGGGGCGATGGAGGTGCTGACCCGCTATCAAGCCAAGGAACTGGGCGCGCGCGGTATCCGGGTGAATATCCTCGCACCGGGGGCGATAGAGACTGATTTCGGTGGCGGCGTTGTTCGCGACAACCAGCAGGTGAATGACTTCATTGCTGGCAATACGGCTTTGGGACGGTTGGGATTGCCGGATGATATCGGCGCGGCGATCGCCCTGCTGCTGGACGACGGCAATGGCTGGATAACCGGCCAGCGCTTGGAAGTGTCGGGCGGAATGTTCCTCTGAAATCCAGCAGCCCCGGCTTCACTGTTCAGGTGCATCCTCATGCACCTGAACACTGGCCGTCATCCCCGCACTCAGGTTGATGCCCTCTGGCACGTGGTCCAGCCGGATCCGCACGGGTATCCGTTGCGCCAGCCGCACCCAGTTGAAAGTGGGCTCGACCACTGGCAACAGCTGACTGTCGGGGTTGCTGTTGCTGTCGGTGATGCCTCGGCTGATGCTTTCCACATGGCCTTGCATCGCCTCCCCCGCCCCCATCAGCCAGACCTTCACCGAATCGCCCACGCGAATGCGCGGCAGCTTGGTTTCCTCGAAATAGGCCTGAATGTAGAAGGTCGAGTCATCCACCAGGGCCATCACCGATTCCCCTGCGTTCACATAGTTGCCCTGGGCCAGTCGCAAGTTGGTGATGTGCCCGCTACGTGGCGCCCGCACTTCGCTGCGTGCCAGGTTGATCTTCGCTACCTGCAATTGGGCTTGCGCCTCATGCAACTCACCCCGTGCGACCGCAGCATTGATCTGAGCGTTTTCGCGCAGTTCGGCACTGATCGCCTCGGGCCCCAGTGCAGTACGTCGCGCCGCTTCGCGCTCACGCAGATGGAGCTGCTGGCTGCGCGTTTCGGCCACGGCGCTGGCTTGATCGAACGCCGCCTGGAAGCGTTCGCGATCGATGCTCATCAGCAGGTCGCCGGCCTTGACCTGCTGGTTGTCCTGCACCTTGAGTTCGCGCACCCAGCCCGCCACGTCAGGCGCGATCACCACCACATCGGCACGCACCCGTGCATCACGCGTCCAGGGCGTGAACATGTAGTACTGCCAGAGTTTGTAGCCGGCCAGAACAGCAATGGCGACCACGCACAGGGTCACCAGGGTACGCACGACAGCACGCATTCAATCACTCCTTACAAAGGCCCCAGCAGACGGACTACCAGGTACAGCACACAAACGAACAACGCCGCGTCGAACAACGCTTCATGCCAGATCCAGCGCCCCAGCGGCGTGGCCTGCACCACAAAGCGCAACAAGCCGGTGAGCACCAGGGCCATCAAGACGTAGATCAGAAAAGGGCTGAGCAGCACGCCGCCCAATGCCCACTCACGCAACCCCATGGGCTTCCTCCTGCCAGCGGCACCACCTGTTCCAGCTTTTCTGCAACTGCAGCACCGCCCCTTCGGCCAGGCGCAGAGGGTCACTCGACGGCTGGCACTGGAGGGTGGCGATGAATTGCTCGCTGGCGGTATCCAGGCGTTGTCCACGCCCGGCAGCCGGCCCCTTGGCCAACACCGTCTCCACTTGCTGCAGGTATTCGCGTTCGGCAACACCCAACGGCGCCTGGGCGACGGCCAGGCACATGCGCAAATGCACCAGTTCGTCACCAATATCCAGTGCGTGCAGGCCATCATCCCAGCGTTTGCGCTCTGCCTCGGGCAGCTCGCTGGCCTGTCGCGCCAGTTGCATCAGACGGTCGGCCATGCGCCCGCCAAACCAGCTGTCGGCACCGCGCAGATCGCGTCGGGTCAGACGCACCAGGTCACTCTGGGTCGCAGCCCGCAGACGCCGGCCGAGCCAGCGAGGGTGACGGAACACCAGCAGGCGGAACGCCATGACCGCGGCCCCCACGCCCACCAGCATGGCCAGGGCACTGTTGAGCAACGTCGCCACGCCGAACTGCATGGCGTTGAGCGGCGACACCAAGACGATGAAATGCAAGCAATAGGAGGTAGCCGTGGCCCCTGTACGCGGGTGGGCCATACCCAGGGCGCCGAAAAACAGGGGCACGCCCATGCCCAGGCAGAGCAACGCAAAACTGCTCCACTGAGGCAGGAGGATCTGCCCTACGAGCAAGGCCGCCGGGATCGCCAGGAAGATACCGCGCAAAAAGCTGAGGCCGATCTGTGCACCGTTTTCACGGCTGGCGAACAAGCTGCAGACCACGCAGGTCAACACCAGGCCACCAGGCGCAGACGGCCAGGCGGTGGCTAGCCAGAAGCCACTCATCACCAGGAATGCCAGTGCGCTGCGCGAGCCGAACAGCAACGCCAGCGACCAGTCGCGGTGAGCTGCCAGGCCCTGCCCCACATCTTTGGGCGCCCTGCCCGCTTCCACGTCATCCAGCGCCTGGGTGGCGGCCATCGCATAGTCCAGTAGCAAGGCCATGCGCGCCAGGCAGAAGTGTTCGGCAGAGCTGATCTGCTCATCCTGCGCGGCGTCCCAGATGCGCTGGCGCAACAACAGCAGGCTCGGCTGATCGGGCTTGGCCAGCGAGGCGCGAACCTCTTCAAGCCAAAGAGCAAGGCGCGAGGCCTCGCGCTCATCGAGCTGGCGCCACTGGCGCCGCACTGAGCGCGATATGCGCAACAGCACCATCAGTTTCTGGCTCAGCCCGCGAATGGCCCTGGCCCGTTGACGCCCGCGCGGCCCCTCGAACCAGGCGTGTTCACGCTGGGTATCGATGGCGACGATACGCCCGAGGATCTCCAAAAGGCCTTTACGTTGTTCGTCCTCGCCCCCGAGCATCGCACTGGCGGCCTGCAAGCCGTTCTGCCAGGCCTGACGCGCCTGGCCGGCGAGTTGCTGCTCGACACGCATCGGCCAGAGCAAGGCGCTGGTGGCGGTTGCGCAGAAGATACCCAGGCAGATTTCGGTACAGCGCGCCACCGCCTGATCGAACACCTGCAGGGGATGGGAGATGGCGGGCAAGGCGATGATGGCTGCGGTGTAACCCGCCAGCACGAAGGCGTAGGCCCAGGCACTGCGCAGTTGCGTCGAGGCTGCCGTGCACAGGGCTAGCCACAACGCCAGGGTAATGAGGAACAGCCAGGGGGTTTGGGCGAACAAGCCGATGAACAACACTGACATGCAGGTGCCGACCAGCGTTCCGGCCAGCCGCGCGAGCCCCTTCTGCACCACCATGCCCGACAGCGGCTGGGCGACGATGAACGCGGTCATCAATGCCCAGGCTGGCTGCTCCAGCCCCCAGCGCATGGCCAGCCACAACGCCAGTCCGCCGCCAAGCAGGGTTTTGATGGCGAATTTCAGGGCGAGGCTGCTGGGTGCGAACAGGGCCTGGAGGGTGATGGGCACGAATCGGACCTTGCGGGGGGTGGTCAGGTAAACGATAGACAACGGAGAGAAGGATAATGCGAGAACAAATAATTAGCTAGCTAATCATCTTTATCAGGATTGATCCGACTTTTCTTGCAGAAAAAAAAATGGGCGACCGAAGTCGCCCTAAATGCCTTGCGTGCCCATGAACCTGGAAGGTCAGCGCGGCTTGCGCTTGTTCGAGTCCTTCCAAATGAAAATGCCCAGACCGGCAAAGAATGCGAACATCAACCCGACCGTTACCACACCCGCGATAACCACATTGTCGAAGAACATGTCGGCCTCCCGTTTCGTTTGCCGTTGTCCGATGGATGCAAGGTAACGAAATCGGGGGCGGGAGGAATTGATCGAGGTCAATGGTGCCCGGGACCGGACACGCGAGGCGGGCGCAGGGTTGACCTGCGTCAAGTTTCAGCGCTTCTTGGGTTTGCTTTTGGGCTTCTTTTTCTTCGCCTTGCCCAATGGCATGGCGTGCTCGAACGCCTGGCGCACTTCGTTAAGGCGCTTTTCCTTGAGGTCGTGGACGCGCTTGGCGCGTTCGGCATCGAAGTCGATGAGGTTGTCTTGGCTCATGGGTGGGCTCGACGGTCAACGGAGACCTGCATGATGAAGCCATGCGCCGGCGGTGACCAGCCCTGCCTTACACTTCTATGTCGACCAGCAGGCCCTGGCGCTGGTGCTCACCCATCAATGGTGCCACCGGCACGGTGTTGTCGGCGTTCACTTCGTCACCCGGCAAGGCGCTGTAGCGCTCTTCATCACCCTTGTTATTGCGCCGCTGCTGTTGGCGGCGCTGCTCGTCGCGCAGCAACAAGGCCTGTTCCTGCGGGTCGCGCTGATGCTTGAGGTCGATTGCGCTTTCGCTGGACGATGGCTGCACAGGCACCACCGGCTTGATGTCGGGCGTCTGCTTGACCGGATCCTGCTGCGAGGTCACGGGGGCGGCACTGAGCGGAATGATCGGCGGCAACATGGAAGTTCTCCTGTGCCCACTGTATCGGCCGTCCTTTAGCCAGCTTGAGCGTCGAAGGCAAGAATGTGCGGCCACCCATGGCCACACCCTGCCAGTATAGACAGCGGCTATTCGGCTTCGTCGTCCGGGTCGTCATTGCTTGGTGTGCTGGCCTCGCTCCAGGGGCGCTTGTAGACCTGCTGCCACACCGCATCCAGATGCTCGTGCAGCACCGGTGGCGCGTTTTTCAGCGTGGCACTGTCCTCACGTTCGCCACCGATCGGCTCTTCGCCTGCCGGCGTGATCAGCGATTGCCCGGTAATGGTGTAGCTGGCCTGGCCCTCGCGCAGCTCGATAGCGATGTCGTGCGGGTCGATGCCGCCGCCACAGAAGGCATGGCTGGCCACCGTCACTTCGGCGATACCGTCCTTGTTCAGGTCGCCGACATCGCTGACGTCGGTATAGAAGTCGACATCCAGGTCCAGGCCCGGGCAGGTGGTCTCCTGCTCGATCTGCCAGCGCGGCTTGAAGCCGTCACGCTCATTCGCACGCCCATAGAGCGTGGCCTTGAGCACCACCTTGTCGACTTCCTGCTCGGACTCGGCATCCACCGCCTGGCCATCGCTGCGGCTGAGCACCAGCAAGCCTTCGCCGTCGCGGTCACGAAAGTGCACGCTCTTGATCGGTGTCTGCACGCCCAATACCTCGAGCTGCTCGACCGGAATCGGCGGAAGGTTTTCGAAATTTTTCTGTTCGCAGGCGGCCAGCAGCACGAGGCTGCTCACGGCCAGGCAGGCATTCAACCAGCGGTGCTTGAGCGGCATGGCGTCCGTAGCCCTCGTCGGCAAGACGGTAATCTGCGATGAAACAGCTAGACTCTTGGACTCAACTCTATGGTCTGACCGGCCTATCCGTTAACATAGCCGGCTTTTCATCGCGGGAGTTCAGGCAGTATGGCGCAGCAGTATCAACCGGGGCAACGCTGGATCAGTGACAGCGAAGCGGAGCTCGGCCTGGGAACCATCCTGGCCCAGGATGGCCGCTTGCTGACCGTGCTCTACCCGGCCACTGGCGACACCCGCCAGTATTCCCTGCGCAATGCGCCGCTGACCCGCGTGCGCTTCGCCCCAGGTGACCAGATCACCCACTTCGAAGGCTGGAAGCTGACGGTGCGCGAGGTCGATGACATCGACGGGCTGATGGTCTATCACGGCCTCGATGGCCAGAACCAGCCGCGCACCCTGCCGGAAACCCAGCTGTCGAACTTCATCCAGTTCCGCCTGGCCAGCGACCGCCTGTTCGCCGGCCAGATCGACCCGCTGGCCTGGTTCAGCCTGCGTTACAACACCCTGCATCACACCAGCAAGCAGGTCCAGTCGTCCCTGTGGGGCCTGGGTGGCTGCCGCGCACAACCCATCGCCCACCAACTGCACATCGCCCGCGAAGTGGCGGACCGCAGCGCCCCCCGTGTGCTGCTGGCCGACGAAGTGGGTCTGGGCAAGACCATCGAGGCCGGCCTGGTGATTCACCGCCAGCTGCTGACCGGGCGCGCCAACCGCGTATTGATCCTGGTGCCGGAAAACCTCCAGCACCAGTGGCTGGTGGAAATGCGCCGACGCTTCAACCTGCAGGTGGCGCTGTTCGATGCCGAACGCTTCATCGAAAGCGATGCCAGCAACCCGTTCGAGGATGCCCAGTTGGCGCTGGTCGCCCTGGAGTGGCTGGTGGATGACGAAAAGGCCCAGGACGCGCTGTTCGCTGCCGGCTGGGACCTCATGGTGGTCGACGAAGCCCACCACCTGGTCTGGCATGAAGACCAGGTCAGCGCCGAGTATGGCCTGGTCGAGCAACTGGCCCAGGTCATCCCTGGCGTGCTGCTGCTCACCGCCACCCCCGAGCAACTTGGCCAGGACAGCCACTTCGCCCGCTTACGCCTACTCGACCCCCATCGTTTCCATGATTTGGCCGCCTTCCGCGCCGAGAGCGAAAACTATCGCCCGGTGGCCGAAGCGGTGCAGGAACTGCTCGAGGAGGGCCGCCTGTCGCCCCAGGCCCACGCCACCATCCAGGGCTTCCTGGGTGCCGAAGGCGAGGCTCTGCTGGCTGCGGTCAGCGACGGTGATTCCCAGGCCAGCGCACGCCTGATCCGCGAACTGCTGGACCGCCATGGCACCGGCCGCGTGCTGTTCCGCAACACCCGCGCGGCGGTCCAGGGCTTCCCCGAGCGCCAGCTGCACCCCTACCCGCTGGCCCTGCCGGAGCAGTACCGTGAACTGCCGGCCGGCGAGCACGCCGAGCTGTACCCGGAAGTCGCCTTCCAGGCGCAAGGCGAGGTGAGCGACGACGAGCGCTGGTGGCGCTTCGACCCACGGGTCGACTGGCTGATCGATACCCTGAAAATGCTCAAGCGCACCAAAGTCCTGGTGATCTGCGCCCATGCCGAAACTGCCATGGACCTGGAAGACGCCCTGCGCGTGCGCTCGGGCATTCCGGCGTCGGTGTTCCATGAAGGCATGAGTATTCTCGAACGCGATCGCGCCGCAGCCTACTTCGCCGACGAAGAATTCGGCGCCCAGGTGCTGATCTGCTCCGAGATCGGCAGCGAGGGCCGCAACTTCCAGTTCGCCCATCACTTGGTGATGTTCGACTTGCCGGCCCACCCTGACTTGCTCGAACAGCGCATCGGCCGCCTTGACCGGATTGGCCAGAAGCACATCATCCAGTTGCACATCCCGTACTTGCAGGATGGCCCGCAAGAGCGCCTGTTCCAGTGGTACCACGAAGGCCTTAACGCCTTCCTCAATACCTGCCCGACCGGCAACGCTCTGCAACACCAGTTCGGGCCACGCCTGCTGCCGATGCTCGAAGGCGGTGACAGCAAGGCCTGGGATGCCCTGGTTGACGAGGCCAAGGGCGAGCGCGAGCGCCTCGAAGCCGAGCTGCACAGCGGTCGCGACCGCCTGCTGGAACTCAACTCCGGCGGTGCCGGTGAAGGCCAGGCGCTGGTCGAGGCCATCCTTGAGCAGGACGACCAGTTCGCCCTGCCGATCTACATGGAAACCCTGTTCGACGCCTTTGGCATCGACAGCGAAGACCACTCGGAAAACGCCCTGATCCTCAAGCCGAGCGAGAAGATGCTCGACGCCAGCTTCCCCCTGGGCGACGACGAAGGTGTCACCATCACCTACGACCGTGCCCAGGCGCTGTCGCGCGAAGACATGCAGTTCCTCACCTGGGAACACCCAATGGTGCAGGGCGGCATGGACCTGGTGCTGTCCGGCTCGATGGGCAACACGGCTGTCGCGCTGATCAAGAACAAGGCCCTCAAGCCTGGCACCGTATTGCTCGAACTGCTGTTCGTCAGCGAGGTGGTGGCGCCGCGCAGCCTGCAACTGGGCCGCTACCTGCCACCCGCGGCGCTGCGCTGCCTGCTTGATACCAACGGCAACGACCTGGCCTCGCGCGTGGCTTTCGAAACGCTCAACGACCAGCTCGAAAGTGTGCCACGGGCCAGCGCCAACAAGTTCGTCCAGGCCCAGCGTGATGTGCTGGCCCAGCGCATCAGCGGCGGTGAAGCGAAGATCATGCCGACCCACGTCGAACGCGTGGCCGAGGCGCAACGCCGCCTGGCCGCCGAGGCCGATGAAGAGCTGGCGCGCCTGACTGCGCTCAAGGCCGTCAACCCAAGTGTGCGCGACAGCGAAATCAATGCCCTGCGCAAGCAGCGTGAAGATGGCCTGGCGATGCTGGAAAAAGCTGCCCTGCGCCTGGAAGCCATCCGCGTGCTGGTTGCGGGCTGACATTCCCGCAGTGATAGAGGGAGGCCTGAGGGCCTCCTTTTTTTATGCCTCGCCGCTATCAATCTGATAACCAAATCATTGCAATCAAAGCGCCATTAGTCAGGAAGGTTTAAACACCCGTTTCTATACTGCGTTGTGAACAGTCTCCTCGGGGCTTGATCGGAGACGGGTGCGCATTCGACCATGGGGCAAGCAATGGAATGGCTGGGACTGCAACTGTTCTCCGAATTGCCGGCTAGCGGGCGAATCGTCATTGATTGTCGGCATGAGCCGCTGCTGATCCTGATCGCCTTCGCCGTGGCCAGCGCAGCGTGCTTCGCCACCCTCGACATGGCCGAACGCCAATCCCACAGCGAACACCCCGCCGCCCGGCGGCAATGGCGGGTGCTCGGTGCCTGCTGCCTGGCCGGTGGTATCTGGGCCATGCACTTCATCAGCATGCTGGCGTTTCAGGCGCCGGTGGAAATGCACTACGACGTCTCGCTGACCGGCCTGTCGCTACTCATCGCCCTGGTCGTGGCGTGGATGGCGATGAACAGTCTCGATCGCGAGCAGATGCTGCCGCAGCATTACCTGCAAGGCGCCCTGCTTATCGGCCTGGGCATCGTGCTCATGCACTTTGTCGGCATGGCCGCACTTCAGACCGGCGCCCAGCAGTACTACCAGACCGACCTGCTGCTGGCCAGCGCAGCCATCGCCCTGCTGGCCAGCCTCGCCGCGCTGCTCTTGGCACGTTACTTCCGCAACGGCAGCGGCAGGATGCATCAAGCCATGAAATACGGCGCTAGCCTGCTGATGGCCAGCGGCATCGTCGCTACCCATTTCACCGCAATGGCCGCCATGACCCTGGTGATTCCGGCCGACACGGCCCTGAGCCTGCCCTCTGGCGACAACAGCCTGCAACTGGGCCTGACCGTCGCCGTCATCACCTTGCTAATCAGCGGCAGCAGCATCAGTGCCGCCTTGGCCGACAAGAAGCTGCAAAGCAAGGAAGACGACCTTCGCCGTTATGGCATATTGCTGGGCCAACTCGACCAGGCCCGCGCGTCGCTGCAGCAGGCAGCCCACTATGACGCCCTGACCAACCTGATCAACCGCCGCGGTTTCAACCAGGTGTTCGCCGAACGCCTGGCAGAACTGGATGCCAGTGAGCAGCGGCTGGCAGTGATGTTCCTCGACATCGACCACTTCAAGCGCATCAACGACAGCCTCGGGCATGATGCTGGTGACGAGATGCTCAAAGTCATCGCCAGCCATATCAAGGCCGCCACCCGCAGCCAGGACCTGGTGGCGCGGTTTGGCGGCGACGAATTCTGCGTGGTCACCACGCTGCACAGCCCGGATGAGGCACGCCATCTGGCCCAACGCATCATGCAGCGCATGAAGGATCCGATCGACCTGAACGGCCGACGCATGGTCATGACCACGAGCATCGGCATCAGTATTTATCCGGACGACGGCCTGACCGCTGAAGAGCTGCTCAAGCACGCCGACCTCGCGCTCTACCAATCCAAGGGCAGTGGGCGCAACAGCCTGCATTTCTTCAGCAGCGGCCTGAAGAGCCGGGCCACCCTCGAGCTGCAGCTGGAAGAAGAACTGCGCATCGCCCTGCTCGAAGAGCGCGGGTTGCGCGTGCACTATCAGCCGATTTTCGACCTGCACAGTGGCCAGGTGGCCAAACTCGAAGCGCTGGTGCGCTGGCAGCACCCGCAACACGGCCTGCTCAGCCCCGACCGCTTCATCGGCATCGCCGAAGCCAACGGCATGATCGTCGACCTCGACCTGTGGGTACTGCGCCACGCCTGCGAAGACTTGGCGCAATTGCATCGCCACGGTTTTGCCAGCCTCAAGCTTACGGTCAACTGCTCAGCGGTGACGCTGGGTCATGAGGCGCTGCCCAACGAAGTGGAAATGGCCCTGGCACAGGCAGGACTTGCGCCCAGGTACCTTGAGCTGGAAGTCACCGAGAACGCCCTGATGGGCGACATCCAGCGCACCGTCAACCTGCTCAAACGTATTCGCAGCCAGGGCGTCAGCCTGTCGATAGATGACTTCGGCACCGGCTACTCGTCCTTGGCCTACCTCAAGCGCCTGCCCCTCGATGTACTGAAGATCGATCGCAGTTTCCTGCAGGACGTGCCGGGTAGCCTGAAGGACCGAGAGATCGTGCAGGCCATCATCGCCATGGCCCATACCCTGCACCTGCAGGTGGTCAGCGAAGGCGTGGAAACCGTCGAGCAACACGAATTCCTGGCCGCCAATGGCTGCGACTACCTGCAGGGTTACCTGCTCAGCCGCCCGGTACCGCTGGCGGAGCTGCGGCCGATTCTCGACCGGCTCGACCGCCAGGAAGCCGCGCTCAGCGCTTGTTACGATACAGCTCTACCAGGGTCGCCGGATCTTTTTGCAGATACCCCTGGCTACCGTGCAGGCGCATCAACTGCGCGGCGAGGCCACTGAGCGGCGTCGCCGTACCCTGTTCGCGGGAGAACTTGACCGCTCCGTCGAGGTCCTTGAGCAACGTGCGCACGTGCCACTTGATCGGTTCGAAACGGCTCTCGGCCATCTGCGGCGCGAGGATCTGCAACGGCTTGGAATCGGCAAAACCACCGGCCAGGGCTTCGGCGATCAGCGTCGCATCCACCCCTGACTGTTCGGCCAGTGCCACGACTTCGGCGAGCACCAGCGCATTGCAGGCAACGATCATCTGATTGCAGGCCTTGGTCACCTGCCCCGCCCCCACACCGCCCATGTGCGTGACCCGCTGGCCCAGCGTCAGCAAGACCGGTCGTGCACGCTGCAGGTCGGCAGCTTCGCCACCCACCATGATCGCCAGGCTGCCAGCCTCGGCGCCCGGTGTGCCGCCAGAAACCGGCGCATCCAGCCAAGCCATGCCGCATAACGCGGCCAGCTCGGCGGCCATCTCGCGGGTGGCGGTTGGTTCCAGGCTGGAGAAGTCGATCAGCAACTGGCCGCTGCGCCCACCTTGGGCGATACCTTGCTCACCGAATACCACTTCGCGCACCACCGCCGTATCGGCCAGGCACAGCAGCACCATCTCGCTGCTGCGGCACAACTCGGCAGGGCTGGCGGCCAGCCGTGCGCCAGCGGCGACCAGTTCGGCGCACTTTTCCGGGCTGCGGTTCCACACCGTCAGCGGGTAACCAGCGGCCAGCAGGCGCCGGCACATCGGCAACCCCATCAGGCCGATCCCGGCGAATCCAAGCGAAGGCAGTGCAGTGCTCATCAACGACTCCTGGCAAATTCGATCTCTATCCGGGCCTGTCTGGGCCCCATTACGCATCCCGTAAACTGTTACCGCCACGCCGAATTGTTACCTACCTCTACCCACCTGATCGTCATCTAGCACCAGAATGGAGCGACTGCGCATTTTTGCGCACCAAAATCAATCAGGCTCACTCGGCGTTCTTCGCCTGTATCACGATGAACGGTGAAACGACCACCGCCCAGATCTCTGGATCGCGGGTTTGCAGGTCGAGCGCTTGCTCGGTCGTGACCGCACCCACGGTGCCATCACTGCGCCACTTGGCGAAGACCTCGCTGCGATTCTCGGCCATGGCGGCAGCAACCTCGATCAGGTCCAGGCTGGGGTCGACCCAAATCAGGTCACCCTTGGCCCAAAAACGCTCCAAGGCTTTCCATTCGATAGTTGCCGTCTCGCCGAGCAATTTGGCATAGAGGGTGCTTGTTTGATCAGTCATGGGTTCTTACCCGCAAAAAACGGCCAATAAAAAGGCCGGTATTTTTGCAGAAAAACCTGGTTTCAAATACGTAATTTGGTCGATTGGCCCTGAACGTGTGGGGTTGGGCCGAAGATGCAGGCAAATTGATGGCGCCTTTTTGTATCTTTGTGTCGATCATGCGACACCCTTGGAAGTAGGCACTTTTTGACCGCTTTTCAAGCGCTCAGGCGGCGCTCTACACTGTACCGGTACAGTTCCGGGACATGTTCCGGGGGAAGGTGGGCATGCAGCATGGCATGGCCGTGCCGCATATCCCGCCCGGTCTGTAGCCCTGGCCGCCAGGACTATAAGAATTACAACAGAATGAGTGGAGCACTATGATCAAGATTTCCAAGCTGTTCGCCGCAATGGTTCTGGCCGGGGTAGCCAGCCATTCGTTTGCCGCCGATACCATCAAGATCGGCATCGCCGGTCCGAAGACGGGTCCTGTGACCCAGTACGGCGACATGCAGTTCATCGGCGCCAAACAGGCCATCAAGGACATCAACGCCAAGGGCGGCGTCGATGGCAAAATGCTTGAAGCCAAGGAATACGACGACGCGTGCGACCCTAAACAGGCCGTGGCAGTCGCCAACAAAGTGGTCAACGACGGCGTCAAGTTCGTCATCGGCCACCTGTGCTCCAGCTCTACCCAGCCAGCGTCCGACATCTACGAAGACGAAGGCGTGATCATGATCACCCCGGCCGCCACCAGCCCGGAAATCACTGCCCGTGGCTACAAGCTGATCTTCCGCACCATCGGCCTGGACAGCGCCCAGGGCCCAGCGGCCGGCAACTACATCGCCGACCACGTCAAGCCGAAGGTCGTTGCCGTCCTGCACGACAAGCAGCAGTACGGTGAAGGCATCGCCACTGCGGTCAAGCAGACCCTGGAGAAGAAAGGCACCAAGGTTGCCGTCTTCGAAGGCCTGAACGCTGGCGACAAGGACTTCTCCTCGATCATCCAGAAGCTCAAGCAGAACAACGTCGACTTCGTCTACTACGGCGGCTACCACCCAGAGCTGGGCCTGATCCTGCGCCAGGCTCAGGAAAAAGGCCTGAAAGCCAAGTTCATGGGCCCGGAAGGCGTGGGTAACGACTCCATTTCGCAGATCGCTCAGAACGCCTCCGAAGGCCTGCTGGTTACCCTGCCGAAGTCGTTCGACGCTGACCCTGCGAACAAGGCCATTGTCGATGCCATCAAGGCTGACGGCAAAGATCCAAGCGGCCCGTTCGTGTTCCCGGCCTACTCGGCTGTCCAGCTGATTGCCGAAGGGATCAAAGCTGCCAAGTCCGAAGACACTGAGAAAGTGGCCGCCGAGCTTCACAAAGGCACTTTCAAGACCCCAACCGGCGACCTGTCCTACGACGAGAAAGGTGACCTGAAAGACTTCAAATTCGTGGTCTACGAATGGCACTTCGGCAAGCCGAAGACCGAAGTCTCCCCTCAGTAATTGCGTGACTAAATAGCTGACCGTAAAAGCCCACTGTGCGAGCAGTGGGCTTTGTTTTACGAGGTTCATGGACCTGACTCCCGCGATCCGGGGGCCAGTCCACCTGAAAATCTTAAAACCGTCACCCGCGGTTTCCTGGCTTACCCCGCCAGCGAAATGCAAATCAGGTTTTTAGGAGCGCTGTAATGCCTGAGATCTACCATTTCTTCCAACAACTGGTTAATGGATTGACCATCGGCAGCACCTACGCCTTGATCGCCATCGGTTACACCATGGTGTACGGCATCATTGGCATGATCAACTTCGCCCACGGCGAGGTATACATGATCGGTTCCTATGTGGCCTTCATCGCCCTGGCGGGCCTGGCCATGATGGGTATCCATTCGCTGCCGATCCTGATGACCGTTGCCTTCGTCGCGACGATCTTCGTCACCAGTGCCTATGGCTATAGCATCGAACGGGTTGCCTACCGCCCATTGCGCAACAGCAACCGTCTGATCCCGCTGATTTCCGCCATCGGCATGTCGATCTTCCTGCAGAACACCGTGTTGCTGTCACAGGATTCCAAAGACAAATCCATCCCCAACCTGATCCCCGGGAGCTTCTCCTTCGGGCCAGGCGGCGCCGAGGAAGTCCTGATCAGCTACATGCAGGTCCTGGTGTTCGTGGTCACCCTGGTGGCCATGACCCTGCTCACCCTGTTCATCTCACGTTCCCGCCTGGGCCGCGCCTGCCGCGCCTGCGCCGAAGACATCAAGATGGCCAACCTGCTGGGCATCAACACCAACAACATCATCGCCCTGACCTTCGTCATCGGCGCCGCGCTGGCGGCGGTGGCGGCCGTGCTGCTGAGCATGCAGTACGGCGTGATCAACCCCAACGCCGGTTTCCTGGTGGGCCTGAAGGCCTTCACCGCGGCGGTACTGGGCGGCATCGGCAGCATTCCGGGCGCCATGCTCGGCGGGCTGGTGCTGGGCGTGGCCGAAGCCTTCGGCGCCGACATCTTCGGCGACCAGTACAAGGACGTGGTGGCATTCGGCTTGTTGGTTCTTGTCCTGCTGTTCCGGCCGACCGGCATCCTCGGCCGCCCGGAGGTTGAAAAAGTATGAACAAAAATCTCAAACAGGCGTTCTTCAGCGCCTTGCTGGTCTGGGCCGTGGCCTTCCCGGTACTGGGCCTGAAACTGAGCATCGACGGCATCAGCCTGATCGTGCACAGCCAGGGCTCGTTCACCATCAGCATCATCGCGGTGTGCTCGGTGCTGATGTTCCTGCGTGTGCTGTTCGACAAGCAGTGGAGCTCGGTGATGGGACGCCGCTCGGACCGCAAGCTGATCTCGCCGGCGGTGAGCAACTTCCTGACCCTGCCCAAGACCCAGCGCTGGATCATCATGGGCCTGATCGTGGCGGCGCTGGTCTGGCCGTTCTTCGGTTCGCGCGGGGCGGTCGACATCGCCACGCTGATCCTGATCTACGTGCTGCTGGGCCTGGGCCTGAACATCGTGGTCGGTTTGGCGGGCCTGCTCGACCTGGGTTACGTGGGCTTCTATGCCGTAGGCGCTTACAGCTACGCCATGCTCTCGCACTACCTGGGCTGGAGCTTCTGGGTATGCCTGCCGATCGCCGGCCTGATGGCTGCCACCTTCGGTTTCCTGCTCGGCTTCCCGGTGCTGCGCCTGCGCGGTGACTACCTGGCGATCGTGACCCTCGGCTTCGGCGAGATCATCCGCCTGTTCCTGCGTAACCTCACCGACTGGACCGGTGGCCCCAACGGCATCAGCAACATCCCCAAGCCGGAGTTCTTCGGCCTGACCTTCGAGCGCCGTGCGGCCGAAGGGATGCAGACCTTCCACGAGTTCTTCGGGCTGCAATACAACTCGATCAACAAGGTCATCTTCCTCTACCTGGTGGCCCTGCTGCTGGCCCTGCTGGCGCTGTTCGTCATCAACCGCCTGCTGCGCATGCCGATCGGGCGAGCCTGGGAAGCGTTGCGCGAAGACGAGATCGCCTGCCGCGCGCTGGGCCTGAACCCCACCGTGATCAAGCTCTCGGCCTTCACCCTGGGTGCCTGCTTCGCCGGTTTCGCCGGCAGCTTCTTTGCCGCGCGCCAGGGCCTGGTGACGCCGGAGTCGTTTACCTTCATCGAGTCGGCGATCATCCTCGCCATCGTCGTGCTCGGCGGCATGGGCTCACAACTGGGCGTGATTCTCGCGGCCATCGTGATGATCCTGCTGCCAGAGCTGATGCGTGAGTTCAGCGAATACCGGATGCTGATGTTCGGTGCGCTGATGGTGTTGATGATGATCTGGCGTCCGCAAGGCCTGCTGCCTATGCAACGTCCACACATGGAGCTGCATCGATGAGCCGTGAAATTCTGCAAGTCAGCGGCCTGAGCATGCGCTTCGGCGGCTTGTTGGCGGTCAACGGCGTGGCCCTGACCGTCAAGGAAAAGCAGGTGGTGGCACTGATCGGCCCGAACGGCGCCGGCAAGACCACGGTGTTCAACTGCCTGACCGGCTTCTACAAGCCCAGCGGTGGCACCATTCTGCTCGATGGCCAGCCGATTCAGGGCCTGGCCGGCCACCAGATCGCCCGCAAGGGCGTAGTGCGGACCTTCCAGAACGTGCGCCTGTTCAAGGAAATGACCGCGCTGGAAAACCTGCTGATCGCCCAGCACCGCCACCTCAACACCAACTTCTTCGCCGGCCTGTTCAAGACCCCGAGTTTCCGCCGCAGCGAGAAGGAGGCCATGGAGCGCGCCCAGTACTGGCTGGAAAAGGTCAACCTGACCGAGTTCGCCAACCGCACCGCCGGCACCCTCGCCTACGGCCAGCAACGCCGCCTGGAAATCGCCCGCTGCATGATGACCCAACCCCGGATCATCATGCTCGATGAACCGGCAGCCGGCCTGAACCCGAAGGAAACCGAGGACCTCAAGGCGCTGATCGCCTACCTGCGCGAGTCGCACAACGTCACCGTGCTGCTGATCGAACACGACATGAAGCTGGTGATGAGCATTTCCGACCACATCGTCGTGATCAACCAGGGCACCCCCCTGGCCCACGGCACACCGGAGGAAATCCGCGACAACCCTGACGTGATCAAAGCCTACCTGGGGGAAGCGTAAATGCTGAAGTTCGAAAACGTTTCCACGTTCTACGGCAAGATCCAGGCGCTGCACAGCGTCAATGTCGAGATCAACCAGGGCGAGATCGTCACCCTGATCGGCGCCAACGGTGCCGGCAAGTCGACCTTGCTGATGACCCTGTGCGGCTCGCCGCAGGCGCACAGCGGCAGCATCAAGTACCTGGGTGAAGAGCTGGTCGGCCAGCCCTCCTCGCACATCATGCGCAAGAGCATCGCCGTGGTCCCCGAAGGCCGCCGCGTGTTCGCCCGCCTGACCGTCGAGGAGAACCTGGCCATGGGCGGCTTCTTCACCGACAAGGGCGACTACCAGGAGCAACTGGACAAGGTGTTGCAGCTGTTCCCGCGGCTGAAGGAACGTTACATCCAGCGCGGCGGTACCATGTCTGGCGGCGAGCAGCAGATGCTGGCCATCGGCCGGGCGCTGATGAGCAAGCCCAAGCTGCTGTTGCTCGACGAGCCATCGCTGGGCTTGGCGCCGATCATCATCCAGCAGATCTTCGACATCATCGAACAGCTGCGCCGCGATGGCGTGACGGTGTTCCTGGTGGAGCAGAATGCCAACCAGGCGCTGAAAGTCGCTGACCGGGCGTATGTGCTGGAGAATGGCCGGGTGGTGATGCAAGGTACGGGGGAAGCACTGCTGACCGACCCGAAGGTACGCGACGCGTACCTGGGGGGTTGAATGAAAAAGGGCCTTCGGGCCCTTTTTTCTGCCCGCAGGACGTGTATCGTGGCCAGCTCTTTGAAGATTCCCCGGAGCCCGCCCCATGCGCCTCACCCCGACTCTGCTGCTCAGTGCCCTGCTGCCCCTGTTCGCTGGCTGCCAGATGCTGGCCGAGCAGCCCCGTGACCCGAACATCGGCACCACGCGCATGCAGGGCGAGCTGAGCGCCAACGGCGGCCGCCTGTTGTTCAAGCCCTGCAGCGAAGCACGCCGTTTCGTAATCAAGGACGTCGCCGGCACCGGCATCCTGCAGGAGTCCGCCAGCTTGGCCAAAGCCGCCAACGCCACGTTGTTCGCCGACGTGCGCGGTCGCCTCACCGGTGCCAAGCAGGCCGACAACGACGGCCAGCTGGAGGTCAGCCGCCTGTACCGCCTGGAACCCTCTACCCGCGCTTGCGACGACCCCAACTTCAAGCAGCTGACCCTGCGCGCCAATGGCCATGAACCAGGCTGGGACATCAAAGCCAGCGGCAAAGGCATGGTGCTCAACCGCGTCGGCAAAGACCCTCTTCCCCTGCCGTTCCTGGAAGAAGAAGTGCCCGGTGGTGGCCTGACCCTGACCAGCGAAGCCAACGGCCAGCACGTTGAATTGTGGGTCGCCCCGCAGCGCTGCATCGATGGGGCCACTGGCGCTGTGCGCCACCTGCGCGCGGAACTGCGCATCGACGGTCAGACCCTGCAAGGCTGCGGCTACTACGGCGGCGCGCGCGACAACTGATCGCCGGGCGCTTTTATCCTGCCTGTCAGGGCGGCGAACAGCTTATACTTGGCGGTTTGTGTAAAGCCGCCGGCCGCCCATGGCCGGGATACTGGACCCTGCCATGCTACGAATCACCGAACTGAAGCTGCCCCTGGACCATCCCGACGAGGCGCTGCGCGAAGCCATCGTCCAGCGCCTGGGCATCCGCGACGAGCAACTGCTCAGCTTCAACCTGTTCAAGCGCAGCTACGACGCACGCAAGAAGAACAGCGAGCTGCTGTTCATCTACACCATCGACCTTGAAGCCAGCAACGAAGCCGAGCTGTTCGACAAGTTCGCCGACGATCACAACATCACTGTCGCGCCGGATGTCACCTACAAGTATGTTGGGCAAGCCCCGGCCGACCTGCAGGCGCGGCCGATCGTGGTCGGCTTTGGCCCGTGCGGCATCTTCGCCGGCCTGTTGCTGGCGCAGATGGGCTTCAAGCCGATCATTCTTGAACGTGGCAAGGAAGTGCGCCAGCGCACCAAGGACACATGGGGCCTGTGGCGCAAGAGCGTACTCAACCCCGAGTCCAACGTGCAGTTCGGCGAAGGCGGCGCCGGCACGTTCTCCGACGGCAAGCTGTACAGCCAGATCAAGGACCCCCTGCACCATGGCCGCAAGGTGCTGGAAGAGTTCGTCAAGGCCGGTGCGCCGGACGAAATCCTCTACATCAACAAACCGCACATCGGTACCTTCCGCCTGACCGGCATGGTCGAGCAGATGCGTCAGGACATCATCGCCCTGGGCGGTGAAGTGCGCTTCGAGCAGAAGGTCACCGACCTGCTGCTCGACGATGGCCAGTTGAGCGGTGTGGTGCTGGAGAGCGGCGAGCAACTGCAATCGCGTCACGTAGTGCTTGCCCTCGGCCACAGCGCCCGCGACACCTTCCGCATGCTGCATGGCAAGGGCGTGTTCATGGAAGCCAAGCCGTTCTCCGTCGGCTTCCGTATCGAACACCCGCAAACGCTGATCGACAAGGCGCGCCTGGGCAAATACGCCGGCCACCCGAAACTCGGCGCCGCCGACTACAAACTGGTGTACCACGCCAAGAACGGCCGCTCGGTGTACAGCTTCTGCATGTGCCCGGGCGGTACCGTGGTCGCCGCCACCAGCGAGCCTGGCCGCGTCGTCACCAACGGCATGAGCCAGTACTCACGTAACGAACGCAATGCCAACTCCGGCATCGTCGTCGGCATCGACCCTGAGCGCGATTACCCGGGCGGCCCGCTGGCGGGCATCGAGCTGCAGGAGCGCCTGGAAGCGCACGCCTATGTGATGGGCGGCAGCAACTATCAGGCACCGGCGCAACTGGTCGGCGATTTCGTGGCGGGCAAACCGTCGACAGCGCTGGGCAGTGTCGAACCGTCGTACAAGCCGGGCGTAACCCTCGGCGATTTGGCACCGAGCTTGCCCGATTTCGCCATCGAAGCGATCCGCGAGGCGCTGCCAGCGTTCGATCGCCAGATCAAAGGCTACAACCTGCATGATGCGGTGTTGACCGGCATCGAGACGCGTACCTCTTCGCCGCTGCGCATCACCCGCGGTGCGGATTACCAGAGTCTGAACGTGAAGGGGCTGTTCCCAGCAGGCGAAGGTGCCGGGTATGCCGGTGGCATCCTGTCGGCCGGTGTCGATGGCATTCGCATCGCTGAAGCTGTGGCACGAGACATGCTCGGCCTGTAAAACGCAGCACAATAAAAACCCCGAAATGGCCTGGCCAGTTCGGGGTTTTATTTTTCATGAGCCTGCGATCAATGCGAGACGCGGCTGGTACCGTCGACGGTCATGATGCGCACGCGCTCACCCACGCGGAAGATTTCGTTCTCCTGCACCGCCTGCACGTAGGCGCGCATGCTGCCATCGTCTTCACGTACAGTGATCTCGACACCTTGAGTACGGGTGATACCTTCCTCAGCGGCGGAGCCAGCCAGGCCACCGGCCACGGCACCGATCACAGCGGCGACGATGCTGCCACGGCCACCACCGACGGCGCTGCCGGCCACACCACCGACGATTGCGCCAGCACCACCACCGATCGGCGTCTTGGTACCTTCGATCTTGACCGGTCGCAGGGATTCGATGGTCCCCATGCGCACGGTCTGCACGCGACGGGCTTCATCACGGGAGTAGCTGTCGCCGGTCAGGCTGGAGGCACAGCCGCCCAGCAACAACGACATGGTGGTAAAGGTCGCCAACAGCAAAGCGGATTTACGCATGGGTAAGTCTCCATAAGTCAGGTGTCCATTAGACGCTGCACCTCGACGGCTGTCACGGTAGCGAAGCAATAAAATTATTTCCGTTCAGCTGCGGTACAGTCTCCGAGCAGAGCTCGCAGGCTTAGACAGAGGATAGTCAGGGAATGCTGCATCAGCGTGCGGATTGGGTTGGGGCTGCGGGACAGCCCCTGAAGTTCAAGGCGCCAGACGCTCGCGTGCCCATTGCCCATCGACCAATCGATAGTTCAGCCGATCATGCAGTCGGCTTGCCCGGCCCTGCCAGAACTCGATGCGCTCGGGCAGCAGGCGATAACCGCCCCAATGCTCCGGGCAATGCGGCTGAGTGTCGGCGAAGCGGGCCTCGGTGGCTTTCACCAGACCTTCCAGTTCCTCACGGCCGGCGATCACCCGACTCTGCGGTGAGGCCCAGGCGCCCAGGCGACTGCCCAGCGGACGCACCTGGTAATAGTCATCAGACTCCTTGGCCGTGACCTTTTCCACCCGCCCCTCGATCCGTACCTGGCGCTCCAGCGCTGGCCAGAAGAAGGTCATCGCAGCGAAAGGGTTGGCCTGCAGTTGCTGGCCCTTTGCGCTGTCGTAATTGGTGAAGAAGGTGAAGCCGTATGCATCGAGCCCCTTGAGTAGCAGCACACGGCAATGCGGGCGTCCCTCACCATCAACCGTGGCAAGGGTCAAGGCATTGGCCTCCACCGGTGGCTGCTCGGTCTTGACCGCATCGGCGAACCACTGGTGGAACAGGGCAAACGGCTCACCCGGAGCCTGGGCTTCGGCCAGGCCATCACGGATGTAGTCGCGGCGCATATCGGCCAGGGATTGGGTCATGGCTGCGTTTCCTTGACGATCAGTTGGTCTTCGCAGGGCTGTTGGCGGCTACTTTCTTGTCAGCGGTAGCCTTCTTGGCGGCGGGCTTGGCCGGCGCGACTTTCTTCTTGGCAGCGGTCTTGGCGGGTGCCTTGGCCTTGGCGACCGGCTTTTTCGCAGCCGGTTTGGCAGCGGCCTTGGCGGCTGGCTTGCTTTCGGCAGCCTTGGCGGCAGGTGCCTTGGCATCCTGAACGGCGACCATTGCGGCCGGGGTCGATGGCGGTACGGCCTTCTGGTACTTGGCCATCAGTGCCAGCATGGTGTTCTGCGGCGTCAGCAGCATTTCCACACGGCGATTCAGGGCGCGGCCTTCGGCGCTATCGTTGGCGGCGCGCGGCATTTCCGAACCCATGCCCTTGAGCGACAGGCGATCACGCTGCAGGCCGCTCAGGCGGAAGATAGCCGATACCGAAGCAGCGCGCTCCGTACTGAGCTTCTGGTTGGTGGCGGCAGCGCCACTGGTGTCGGCATGGCCCAGCACCAGCACGGCAGTCTTGGAGTCGCCCTCGACGGCCTTGGCCACGCGGGTGATCGGGCCAAGGGTCATCGGCAACAGCATGTTCGGACGATCCGGGTTGTAGGAGCTGTCTGCCGGAATGGTCACAACCAGCACGTTGTCACGGCGCTCCAGCTCAAGCTTGCTGTCCTTGATGGCTTCACGCAGCTTCGGCTCATACTGGTCGAGCCAGGCCTGGGTAGCTTTTTCATCGATCTTTGGCACGACCGGGCCCTTGGCCTGTTTGTCATCAGCGCCGAATGGCCACCACCAGCGGCTGGCGCTCTCGGACTTGGCGTCGGCCTTGGCGACCTTTTCGGTGACGGCCTGCTTCACTTCCTGCTCGGCGACCTTGTCCGAACCAAAGGGCCACCAACTGCTGCTGCCCCCTTTCGACGCATCCTGAGGATGGCTGGCGCAGCCGGTCACGGCGGTCAGGCACAGGGCCAGAGCTAAGGTTTTATGTGAAGACATCAGCGATACACCATGAAATTGAAAGAGATTTTGCCAACACACGTGAGGCGTTGGCATTGAGGATAGTCAAAGGGTTCGCGCAATACCCGCATTACCCGATCAAAGGCAGGTGCCAAGTACGCGCACTAGCTGCTGGGCCCTTGGGTCCATCAGCACGTAAGGGCCGAGGGTGTTGACCACGAAACCGAAGGCCACGTCGTGCTCGGGGTCGGCAAAGCCGACCGAGCCGCCCGCGCCAGGGTGCCCGAAGGCCCGGGCGCCAAGCCCGAAAGTGGCGTTGGCCACCGTGGGCTGGTCCAGCATGCAACCCAGGCCGAAACGGGTCTGAGTCAGCAAGGTACGGTCCTGACCCAGGCTGTGTTCGCGGGTCAATTCGTCGAGCAATTCTGATTCGAGCAGGCTGCCGTCGAGCAAGCCGGCGTAGAAACCCGCCAGGCTGCGGGCATTACCATGGCCGTTGGCCGCCGGCTGCTGCATGCGCCGCCATTCCGGCTTGTTGGTGCTGGTGAGGATCGCCGGCGGATTGGTGAACGCGCGGGTCGACAACGCCTGGGGTTCGCGCATGGTTACCTGCAGCAGGCGCTGCGCTGCGGCATCGCCGGCGTTGCCCTTGCCGCGTGCGATATGCGCCACACGATGGAATTCTTCGTCGGCCAGGCCGACATGGAAGTCCAACCCCAACGGCTTGGCCGTGCGGGCCACGATCGACTCGCCAGGGCCACGGCCATCGGCGCGGCGAATCAGTTCACCGATCAGCCAGCCATAGGTGATGGCGGCATAGCCGTGCTCGGTGCCGGGCGTCCACCAGGGCGTTTCCGCAGCCAGGGCATCAACCATGGTCTGCCAGTCATACAGGGCTTCTGCGGGCAGCAGTTCGCGGATGGCCGGCAAACCGGCGCGGTGGCTGAGCAGTTGGCGCAGGGTGACGCTCTCTTTGCCTGCCTGGGCAAACTCGGGCCAGTAGCGCGCTACGGGGGCATCGAGGGCCAGCTTGCCCTCACCCACCAGCTGCAGCGCGGTAACTGCAGTAAAGGTCTTGGTACAGGAGAACAGGTTGGCGATGGTATCGCTGTGCCAAGCTTCCTGGCCGTCCTTGTCGGCGCTGCCCGCCCACAGGTCGATCACAGTCTCGCCACCCACCTGGATGCACAGCGCCGCACCACGTTCCTGGGGATCGTCGAACAATGCCGCGAACGCTTCGCGCACAGCCTCGAACTTCAGCTCATAGTGACCCTGGATCTGCACCCGCTGTTCTCCGTACGACCTTAACGAAAAAGGCGTGCATTGTTTCAGTAGTTGGCGGTTTTGCCTACTGGGCAGGGCCCGATGGTCGTAGGAAAACGCCTCATTTTGTAGGCGATTTTTTTACTACAGGGCCCGATGTAGAGGCCCCATCGTGTAACTGGCTGCTCAACTGACCAATGGCCTGTAGGTTGCTCTTGCGCACCGCTTCGACAAACCCCGAATACGCTAAGTCCGTGATCGCCACCAGCCCCAAGTGCCCGTTCTCGCCATCGAGCAAGCGCCCGCTGGCCGGTTGGTCGAGGTACTGAAACCAATGCGCACCCACGATCATGGGCTGCGCCAGCGCTGCCTTGAGAAAATTGCCATAGGCCGGCCCGCGGTCCTCTTCTCGGGCCACTTCCACAGGCCCTGACCAGAATGGCCCGCGGTCCCGGGAGCCGAACTGAAATTCGGAAACGAGCACTGGCCTGTCCAACTCGGCAAGGCGAGCAAAGTCATAGCCGTCCTCGGGTTTGAGGGTATAGAAGTTGAAACTCAGGACATCGCAGAACTCGGCGCAGGCCTTGACCGCTTCCGGTGTGCTCACCGCATAGCGACCGCCCAGCAGCAGGTGGTTGGGCGCATGCCATTTCAGCGAATCGGCGATGGTCTTGAAATAGGTTTCGGCGAACACCTGCTGGAAATACTGGTAATCGCGCTCGATTTCCGGGTGATCGGGGCTTGGAAGCGGCGCCTCGAAACCTGGATCCTCCATCAACTCCCAGGCCTGAAGGTCGATACCCCAGGCATTGGACAGCCCCTGCTGATTACGGTACTTGTCGCGCAGCTGCTTGAGGAACGCGCGCTTAGCGGGTACATCAGTAGTTAGGCGCAAAGTGCCATAAGCCAGGCCGTATCGAGCCTTGGGGTCGTTGCCAGGCGCTGCCCAGGCCAGTTCGTTGTCGGCGAAATAACCGATCAACCACGGGTCATCACGATGGTCGCGCGCGGCGATCGCCACGGCGCGTTCGGTGGCCATGGCGAACCGCGGGTCGAACGGGTCGGGCATGCGCCCCCACCAGTCCATGCCGGTGCTGATGCTGGCATAGTCGCCCACGATGGACAGCGGCAGCGTATAGGGCATGCGCTTGGCTTCAGCCAGTGCAAGGTCGCTCCAGTTACCCAGGGTGTTGAAGCCCCAGGCTTGTAGACGGTCGAGCGTATGGGCCTGCCAACGCGCGGTGTCCAACATCAGCGCCGGGCACTCGGCAGCAGGCTGGCCTTCGACGGCGGCCAGGCAGGGTTTTCCATGGGTACGCTGGATGTTGGCCGCATAGAAATCGAACCAGCGCCCCTGTTTGAAGTTGCGCCCTTGCGAGGAGGCATTGCCATCGTCGTTGTTGCCCTCGCCGTAGAAGGCCGCCAGCGCGTCACCTTGGTCTGGCAGCGCAGTGAACATGCCTTCGCGGCCGGCGACATAGGTACGCCCGCCATCGGCAGCCACGGCATTGACGCCCAACGAATAGAACGGATGACCTTCCGGGGTTACCAGGTACCATCGGCCGTCGCGCTTCTCGGTACGAAAAAAACCCTTGGCTTCGAACACAGGCCCCGTCATTGAGCCTCCGTAACTGTCCAGCTGCAGCTTTGCGCGCTCGGTCAGCCAAGCCTTGAGTTGTTGCTGTTCGCGGTTGTCGGCGGCCTTGAGCTGTTCATCGTTGACGATCTTCTCTGGCCAACGGCCACGGGCAGACTGGCCGTAGCCGTCGATCAGCTGATGGTAGGCCGCCTTGTAAGCGATGTCGTCGTCCTGAACACCAACTTTTTCAATCAGCAGGTTCTGCGCCACCTTGGGGCTCGGAATGGTCAGGCTGAGCGAAACCACCTGTTTCAGGTCGACCTCGCCGACGCTAGTGGTCAACAGCACCCGCTGCCCGTCGTACATCCACGGCATCGGTGGGCCGGCGCGCATGCCCTGGCTCAGCGGCGAACTGGCTCGGAGCGGCACCATGACCGTCTGCGCTGGCCCTGCCGGCAGGTCGATGCGGCTGGTCAGGGTGCGGCCATCATTGTCCTGCACCGTGACCTCGACGGTCAGCGCCCAGTCCATGGCACTTTGCAGGCGCAAGGTGAGGAACTGCCCGGCGGACCAGTCCCAAGCGCCACTTTGCGGGCTCAGGCGCAGAGTCGGCCGCTCGACCGGGTTGAACACCACCCGCCTCAACACCTCGCCTTCGGTGGTCTGTTCAGCGTTGTACTGCGGCATGCCGGTGCCTTCGGTCGCCACATTGACGACCGAGGCAGGGCGCACGAAGCTGAACAGCGTCTGCTGCCCGGCCATCAGAGGCGCGCTCAGCAAGAGGGTGAGAACAGCGGGCAAGGTGCGGCGGATCATAGGGCTCAGGCTCTCCTTTCAGGCCCTCATGAGCCCGCGACAGAGTGATGGACAACGGGCCGGCGCGTCATGCTCCGGCCCTCAGGAAATCTCCCGCCGGAAGGGTGGCAGCGCATTGAGAATAGCCTTGCCATAGCGCTGGGTGACCAGACGACGATCCAGCAAGGTGATAACGCCGCGATCCTGCTCGGTGCGCAGCAGGCGACCGCAGGCCTGGATCAGCTTCAGAGAGGCATCGGGCACGGCGATTTCCATGAATGGGTTACCACCGCGGGCTTCGATCCACTCGGCCAGGGCCGCCTCGACCGGGTCGTCCGGCACGGAGAATGGAATCTTGGCAATCACCACGTGTTCGCAGTAGGCACCCGGCAGGTCGACACCTTCGGCGAAACTGGCCAGGCCGAACAGCACGCTGTGCTGGCCATCATCGACCCGCGCCTTGTGCTTATTCAATGTTTCCTGCTTGGAGAGGTTGCCCTGGATCAGCACCAGCTTGCGCCAGTCGCGGTCCAGGCCGTCGAACACTTCCTGCATCTGCTTGCGCGAGGAGAACAGCACCAGTGCACCACGAGCGTCTTCGACGATATTCGGCAATTCTCGGATGATCGCGGCGGTATGCGCTGCCGCATCGCGCGGGTCGGCCTTGAGGTCGGGCACCCGCAACAGCCCTGCATCGCCATGCACGAACGGGCTGGGCACCACGCACGTCACCGCGTCACGGGGTAGGCCCGAGCGCATGCGGAAGCGGTCGAACTTACCCAGTGCGGTGAGCGTCGCCGATGTCACCAGGGCGCCATGGGCCACGCTCCACAGGCTGCGGCGCAACATCTCGGCGGCCAGGATCGGGCTGGCATTGACTTCGATATCGAACAGCGCGCCGCTTTCGGCCAGGGTCAACCAACGGGCCATGGGCGGGCTGTCTTGCGGGTCTTCAGCGGTAAAGGCGGTCCACAACTCCCAGTTACCCTGGGCGCGGGTTACCAGGCTGCCGAACAACGGGTACCACTCTTCGGCTTGGTGGCTGGCGATGCCGATATTGACCTCACCGTCCATGCCTTCTTTAAGCAGGTCGGCCAAGCGGGTGAACAGGTCGTTGAGGCGGGCGAAGCCTTTTTTCAGCTCGATGCCGACTTCGCGCATCTGCTCGGGCACCACGCCGCCTTCGAAGCGATAGCGCGGGCGCTCGCGGCCCTCCACGTCTTCGCTGGGGCGGAAATCGGCGACCTGCTCGCACAGGGTAAACATGAACTGTTGCTGAGTGCGGATTTCCCGCGCCAGCTCCGGCACCTGTTCAATCAGCTTGCCCAGGTCGCCAGGCAACGGGTGCTGGGCCAACAGCTTGGTCAAGTTCTTGGCGGTCTGCTCCAGCCAGTCGGCGGTGGAGCGCAGACGTGAATAGTGGGCGAAGTGGCCGATGGCCTTGTCCGGAAGGTGGTGGCCTTCGTCGAACACGTACATCGTGTCGCGCGGGTCGGGCAATACCGCCCCGCCGCCCAGAGCCAGGTCGGCCAGCACCATGTCGTGGTTGGTGACGATCACATCGACTTTGCCCATGCCTTCACGGGCCTTGTAGAACACGCACTGCTGGAAGTTCGGGCAATGCCGGCCCGTGCATTGGCTGTGGTCGGTGGTCAGGCGCGCCCAGTCCTGGTCTTCCAGGGTTTCCGGCCAGCTGTCGCGATCGCCATCCCAACGGTTGCCGGCGAGCTTCTCGATCATGCTGTTGAACAGCTTCTGGCTGCGCTCGTCGACCTCGATGTGAAAGCCCTCTTCCTCGAACAGCTGGGCAGTGGCCGATTGCGCATGGCCCTCCTGCAGCAGCACATCGAGCTTGGACAGGCACAGGTAGCGGCCACGGCCCTTGGCCAACGCGAAACTGAAGTTCAGGCCGCTGTTGCGCATCAGGTCCGGCAAATCTTTGAAGACGATCTGCTCCTGCAGGGCCACGGTTGCGGTGGCAATCACCAGGCGCTTGCCGGCGGCCTTGGCAGCCGGGATCGCAGCCAGGCTGTAGGCGACCGTCTTGCCGGTACCGGTACCCGCCTCCACCGCGACCACGGCGGGTTCGCCAGCGCGGCGGCCTTCGTCGTCGCAGGCGATGTCGCCGAGTACCTTGGCCACTTCGGCGATCATCAGGCGCTGGCCATAGCGTGGCTTGAGGCTCTTGGCTTCGAGAAAACGCGAGTAGGCGCCCTGAATGGTGGCTTTGAGTTCGTTGCTGATCATGGTCTGCAGGCGCCCAAAGGGCTGGATATATTTTCAGTGTTTTGCATGGGGCGGCTATCATACCCCGCTATTGCCCTTTATGCCGCATGGAGATCCGGATGCTTGCCTTTACCCTGCCCTACACACTGCATGTCCTGGCCGCCCTGGTATGGGTCGGCGGCATGTTCTTCGCCTGGCTCGTGCTGCGCCCGGCAACGGTTGCAGCCCTTGAGGGGCCAGCTCGGCTGCGGCTGTGGGTGGAAGTTTTCCGACGCTTCTTCGTCTGGGTCTGGCTGGCCGTGGCGATCCTGGCGATAAGTGGTATCGGCATGTTGCATATGCGCTTCAGCGGTTTCGAGACAGCGCCCCGCTATGTACAGGTGATGATGGGCGGTGGGATCGCCATGTTCGCGCTGTTCATGCGCATTCAGGCGCTGTTGCTGCCGGAGCTGAAAGCTGCGGTGCAGGCCGAGGACTGGCCGACCGGGGCCGCGGTGCTTGGCCGGATCCGCCGCATGGTGGGGATCAATCTGCTGTTGGGCCTGGCCGTGGTGGCGGTAGCCAGTTCGCGGCTTCCTGTCTGAGCAGGGCGTTCCGAGGTCAGCCATTGCGCGGCAGCCGAGGCTGCCGCGGGATGGACATCACATGGAAAATCCCCGTCAGCAGGATCTGCAACCGATCGAACCAACGGTGGCTGCGCCCGCGCAGGCTGCCATTGAAGAACAGCACCTCCAGCAGGTGCAGCCCCAGCACCGCCACCCCTACCGCATTGATCAACAGGTTGAACGGCACCGGCTGCGGCATCATCTGGTTGAACAGCACCACGCCCCAGAATGCGATGGTGAGGATCTTGCCCAGCCCCAGGATGAATTTCATCTGCCGCTCCTTTAGCCCATTAGTTGAGGTGCAGGTCCACCCGGCGATTGTGCGCACGGCCTTCTTCGGTATCGTTCTCAGCGACTGGCTCGCTTGCTCCACGCCCCTCGCTGGTGACCTTCTGCGGTGCCATGCCCTGGCTGATCAGGTATTCGGCGACACTGGCGGCACGCCGTTCGGAAAGTGCCTGGTTATAGCTGTCTGACCCGACGTTGTCGGTGTGGCCAACCACCTTGATTCGCGACACGCCCAGCTCGTTGAGCCTGGGAAGCAGGCTCTGCAACCGCTGCTGGCTGCCCGTGGTCAGGTCAGCGGAGTTGAAGGCGAACATCACCTGGCCCTGGTCGTCCAGGGAGATCACCTCGGCCGTGGGTTGTGGCTCAGGCGCAGGTTGACTGGGCGGGTATTGCGGCAGCGGGCAGCCCATGTGGTTGACTGCCGTACCGGCAGGCGTATCGGGGCAGCGGTCGCGGCGGTCGAACACGCCGTCGTCATCCTCGTCACCGTCCTGGGCATAACAGATCAGGCCACCGGCGATCGCTCCCAGGGCGCCGCCTCCGGCAGCCCAGCTGGAACTTTCGATGGCGCCCAGGCCACCGCCCGCCAAGCCACCCAGCAGGCTGCAGATCGGCCAGGTCCTTTGATTGAGGGGCGCACTGCCGTCACTGTGGGTGGCGCAGCCTGCAAGCAGGCTGGAAACCACCAGCAGCGGCAGCGCTGCCTTTGACATAACACTCATGGTGAATGCTCCTGTGTCGTTGGCCGCATCCGGCCTACAGGAGTAAAGACGCGCCCGCGCCACTTCTCAAGGCGCGGGCGCATACCGTCAGCGCTGGATCTTGATCTCGGTGCGACGGTTCATCGAACGCCCATCGGCTGTGGCATTGTCCGCCACCGGCTGGGTTTCACCTGCCCCAACAACCGAGACGAAGCTGGCGCGAGGTACGCCGCTCTCGACCAGGTAATCGGTCACCGAGTGGGCACGGCGTTCGGACAGTTTCTGGTTGTAGCTGTCGGAGCCAACGCTGTCGGTGTGGCCGCTGACGCTCAGGCGGGCACTGGGGGCTTCCTGCTTCAAGCGGGTGGCGATGGTGTTGAGGCGCTCCTTGTCGGCGGCGGTCAGGCGCGCAGAGTCGAATTCGAAGTGCACGTCACGGATGACGATGACTTCCTCTTTCTGCACCACCACTTCCTCGACCACCGGGGCCGGTTCCGGCGGGCAACCGTTGGCATCGACCTGCACACCACGTGGCGTGCCTGGACATTTGTCACGGCTGTCCGGCACACCATCGCCGTCTTCGTCACCATCGCCATGGGCCCAGCAATAGCCAGCTGCCAGGCCACCGCCGAGCAGCGCGCCCCAGCCAGCCCAACTGGAGCTTTCAATGGCGCCCAGGGCGGCACCGCCCACACCCCCGACGGCAGCACACTTCGGCCAGTCGGTTTTTTGCAAACCTGCACAACCAGTCAACACACTGGTGAGCAGTACCAGGGGTAACGCTGTGCGTACTATGCTCATCTCAAAGCTTCTCCTAGGGGGAATCGGCACAAGACCGATCATTGGGAGTAAAGACCGCGCACCAGATCCCTGCCAGCAATAAGCCACGACGGTGTTACTTGCCACTTTGCCCCCGGCCGACAGCCCGTTAGTCTTGCAAGACCTGAACGAGGAATGGCAATGACCGACGGTTTTTCCCAACGCACACCGCAGCAGGCCCTGGCGGCGCTGCTGGAGCGCTTTACCCCGCAACGCCTGCTGCTGGTGGGCACGCGCTTCCCGGCCCTGGATGCCTTTGCCCAGGCACACCCAAACGTGACCATCGAAGCCTGCGCACCTGGCGCATTACCCGCTAACGTGGCCGCGCAGCGCTTCGACCTGGCCGTACTTGTGGATTGCCTCGAACACCTGCCCAAACGCGCGGGACTGGAATTGTTGGGCGGCATCCGCAACCTCAACGCCAGCCGGGTTGCGGTGCTGGCCGACCTGCGCGCCAGCGGCTGGCAGGACACCGACTTCTTTGCCCTGGCCCTGTCGGCCAGTGAGAAATTCCGTCGTGACGAGCAGGTCCTGAACTTGTTCACCTATGATCTACATGACTACAAGCAGGTCCCGGACTGGCTCAACGCCCGCTTCTGGGCCAACCCTGAAAACTTTGGCAAGTATTGGTGGTGATGATGAGTGTCTCGGTTTGCCCCTGTGGCAGCGGCAATTTGCTGGACGCCTGCTGCGGGCACTACCACGCCGGCACCCCGGCTCCGGATGCCCAGGCGCTGATGCGTTCGCGCTACAGCGCTTACGTGCTTGGCCTGATCGATTATCTGGTCGCCACCACCCTTGCGGCCCAGCAGGCGGGACTCGATCGCGCTGCCATGGCGGCCTGGAGCGCCCAGAGCACCTGGCTGGGCCTGGAGGTTGAGAACGCCGAGGTGCTCGGTGGCCAACCCGAGCATGCCTTCGTCACCTTCACCGCACGCTGGCATGACCAGGAGGGCGACCACCAGCACCGCGAGCGTTCCGCCTTTGTGCAGCATGATGGGCGCTGGTTCTTCATCGACCCGACCGTCGAGTTCAAGGCCGGCCGCAATGACCCCTGCCCCTGCAGCAGCGGGCAGAAATTCAAGAAATGCTGCGCCAGTTACGTTGGTAACTGAGCATGATCGCCCTAGCCCGCCTACTCCTGCTCGGCACCCTGCTGGCGCTGCAGGCGGGCTGCGCAATCTGGGGAGATGACGACTGGCGCGAGCCCGAAGTGCACCTGGTCAAGGTCGAGACAGTCAAGGCGCGCCTGCTGGAGCAGGAGTTCGTGCTGCACCTGCAGATCGACAACCCCAATGACCGCCGCCTGTTCATTCGCAACGTCGGCTATGCGATCTGGCTCAACGACCTGCTGCTGGTGGAAGATGAAGCCAGCGTCTGGCGCAGTGTCGGTGGCCATGCCCGGCGCACCTTCAAGATCACTGCTCGCACCAACCTGTGGAAACAGCTCAAGCCGTTGGCCAAGTTGCTCAAAAGCGAGCAACCGCTGCATTACCGCTTGCAGGGCGAACTGGCGACCGGGCTGCTCATCCACCGGGACCTGCACTTATCGCGCAGTGGTGAGATAATGCCCGGCGATTTCATACCGGAGTAACCCTGCAATGACCCAACAACCCCATGTTCATGGCCCTGACTGCAACCACGGTGACGATCATCACCACGATCACGACCACGGTCATGTGCACGGCCCGCATTGCAACCACGGCCACCAGGAGCCGGTTCGCAACGCCCTGAAGGACGTCGGCCGCAACGACCCGTGCCCGTGCGGCAGCGAGAAGAAATACAAGAAGTGCCACGGCGCTTGATCAAACGGTAAGCGACAAGCCTCAAGCTGCAAGAAAAGGCACACCTGCCCCCCGTGCAGCTTGAAGCACTCGACCACTCGTAAATAAAGCTGCACCGCACCTTGCACGGCGCCTGCGCGCTCACTACCTTAGCGCCATTAAAACCCGCCCCGCCTTGCAGGAGCCCTTTGTCATGGCCGCCCCCGTCCTTCCTCCCTTCCGCCCACGGTTCGCCGCAGCTGCCACGTTACTCGGCATGCTCGGGCTTGCCGGTTGCCAGATGGGCGGCTATCAGGACAGCGTGCCACCGACCACCGGCGTGCAGCCGCTCAAGGGCCTGGCACAGAACGTTTCGATCCGGCGCAACGCCATGGGCGCACCCCTGATCGAAAGCAGCAACTTCCACGACGCCCTGTTCAGCCTGGGCTATGTGCACGCCGGTGACCGCATCGAGCAGATGCTCGCCATGCGCCTGCTCGCCCAGGGCCGCCTGGCCGAGCTGGCCGGTAGCGAAGCGCTGGACATCGACCGCCTGATGCGCGCCGCCAACCTCAAGCAGAATGCCACTCAGCTGTATGCCGACGCGTCACCACGGCTCAAGCGCTTCTTCGAAGTCTATGCCCGCGGGGTCAACGCCTACCTGTTCCGTTACCGCGACAAGCTGCCGGCCAGCCTCGCCAGCAGCGGCTACCGCCCGGAATACTGGAAGCCCGAAGACTCGGCGCTGATCTTCAGCCTGTATGCCTTCAGCCAGTCGGTGAACCTGCAGGAAGAGCTGAGCGCCTTGACCCTGGCGCAAAAAGTTGGCAGCGACAAACTGCCCTGGCTACTGCCCGGTGCGCCGGATGAACCCCTGGCCGACGCCGAGGTGGAAAAACTCAAAGGGCTCAACCTGAATAGCCAACTACCGGGCCTGTCTGCCCTGGCAACGGCCAGCCAGAAACTCGCCGACCTCGACCTGCTCGGCAGCCCAGGCTCGGCCAACCTGGCTTTGGGCCCGCAACGCAGCCGCAGCGGCAAGAGCCTGCTGGCCAGCGACAGCCGCGCCGCCTGGGCCCTCAGCCCAGTGCAGATCCACACCGGCAAATATCAGGTGGCTGGCCTGTCGCTACCGGGCCTGCCCATTGTCCTTGCCGGTTACAACGGCAAGCTGGCCTGGAGCAGCAGCGCGGTGATGGCCGACAACCAGGATCTGTACCTGGAGCAATTGCGCCATCAGGGCGGCCAGCTGAGTTACCTGGCCGACGGCAAGTGGCTGCCGGCGCGCGCGCGCAGCGAAACCTTCTTCGTCCGTGGCCAACGGCCGCAGCGCGAAGTGATGTACGACACCCGCCATGGCACCCTGCTCACCCAACCCGGCACTGCCAGCCTGGGCCTGGCGCTGAACCTGCCGCAGCTCAAGGGCGACCGCAGCCTCGATGCGCTGTTCGACCTGACCCGTGCAAAAAATGTGGAGCGTGCGTTCGACAGCACGCGCGAGATCGGTGCCGCTGCGCTCAACTTCGTGTTCGCCGAACCTGAGCACATCGGCTGGCAGGTCAGTGGCCGCTATCCCAACCGCCGCGAAGGCCAAGGCTTGCTGCCGTCGCCGGGCTGGGACAGCCGCTATGACTGGGATGGCTACGCCGACCCGATGCTGCACCCCTACGACCAGGACCCGCCAGCCGGCTGGATAGGCCACGCCAACCAGCGCAGCCTGCCGCGTGGCTACGGCATGCAGCTGTCCAATACCTGGTACTACCCCGAACGCGCCGAGCGCCTGGCCCAGCTGGCCGGCAACGGCCGCCACGACAGCCGCAGCCTGATGGCCCTGCAGAACGACCAGGTGACGCTGCTGGCCGACAAGCTCAAGCAGATGTTCGACGCCCCGGGCATGGCCCAGCCGCTCAAGCAGGCCATCGACGCCTTGCCTGCCGCCCAGCGCGACAAGGCCCGTGACGCCCTGGCCCGGCTCAAGGCTTTCGATGGCCGCCTGAGCCCGGTGTCGGCGGATGCGGCGCTGTATGAACTGTTTCTCCAGGAAGTCGCCCGCCAGACCTTCCTCGACGACCTCGGCCCGGAATCCAGCCCGGCCTGGCAGGCGTTCGTCAGCAATGCGCGCCTGTCCTACTCGGCCCAGGCCGACCACCTGCTCGGCCGCGAAGACAGCCCGTTCTGGGATGACCGCAACACGCCGCAGAAGGAAGACAAACCGGCCATTCTCGCCCGCAGCCTGGCGGCTGCCGTGGATGCCGGCACGTCACAACTAGGCGCCGACCGACGCGCCTGGCAATGGGGCAAGCTGCACCAGTACCGCTGGCCTGCACCGGCCTACCATGGCTTGGGCGATGCCCTCAGCCGTTCGCCGTCGGCCGCTGGCGGTGATTTCACTACCATGGCCTTGACCCCCTATGCCTGGGGCAGCGATTTCGACACCCGCCTGCCGGCTTCGGCACGCATGATCGTCGACTTCGGCCAGGCCGAACCGCTGCAGGTGCTGACCAGCAACGGCCAGTCCGGCAACCCGGCCAGCGGGCATTACAGCGACGGGCTGGATGCCTGGTTCAAGGGGCGGTTCATGAGCCTGCCGATTCAGCCGCAGAATTTTGGCCGGGCTTATGGTAGTCAGCGGTTGACGTTGGTGCCGGGTAGATAGCCAGGAATGATGAAGCCGCCAGATTTGGCGGCTTTCATCTACTGCTCAAGCCGCTACAACAGCGAGTTCAATGCGCTGACCCAACACATTCAGCGCATGCTCGACCTGTTCGATCTTGGACCGATGCAGCAGGTCGACCAGCCGATCAACCTGGGGACGATTGACGCCCAACCGCCGCGCCATTTCAGTTTTAGTCACGTTTTGCTCGATCATGGTGTTCCAGAGCGCAGCTTTCGCCGCCGTCAGTGCTGGCAGACGCACGAGCGATTGACCGTAAGACGGTGCCCTCGGCAATGGAATAGCTTTTTTCTGATCCACATAGAAAGAAAGCGCGGACTCCATGGCATCAACTGCATCAAACAGTGCCTCCTCCGCGGTATCGCCGGCGCTGGCCATTTCAGGCACATCCGGACAACTGATCCAGACACTGCCCTCTTCTCGGTGAATGGTCACCGGATAATCGAAGATCATCGTGTGCTCTCCCCTAAGTTCATCATTCTCTCAAGCCCAGATCCTTCATGATCTTCTTTCTGAGCCCTTCACCTATTTCTTTGGCACCGTGATCCGGAAAGATCGTCTGGCGATTGCCGAGGTAGACCTTAAAATGGCTTCCCTTGGCTGGCACAAATGTAGCGCCCTGAGCGCGTAACCAACGGCGAAACTCACTGTACTTCATGCGGGCCTTCGATCACTCAATGTGCATCACATGCAAAGCGCGCGCAACATTTTTGTTGCGCAACTTGTATTGAGTGTGTAGTTAACCTCGAAAGCCCCTTCCGCATTTCCGAATGGTCTGAAGGCCTTTTCATCCTGATAGCCACTCGAACTTCTGTACCCCACCACCGCTCCTAACTGGTAACCCTCAACCACCAGTGCCCACCCCATGGACCTCGTCATCGCCCGCCCCGAAGGCCTGTACTGTCCGCCCGGTGATTTCTACATCGACCCCTGGCGGCCAGTGGCGCGCGCCGTCATCACCCATGGCCACGGCGACCATGCCCGTCGCGGCAATGCGCACTATCTGACAGCTGCCCCCGGCGCCGGCATTCTGCGCAGCCGCCTGGGCCAGGACATCGACCTGCAGACCCTGAGCTACGGCGAACGCATCCGTCATCACGGCGTCACCCTCAGCCTGCATCCAGCCGGGCATGTACTGGGCTCGGCGCAGGTGCGGCTGGAATACCAAGGCGAGGTCTGGGTGGCGTCGGGCGACTACAAGGTCGAGCCAGACGGGACCTGTGCCCCCTTCGAACCCGTGCGCTGCCACACTTTCATTACCGAATCGACCTTCGGCCTGCCGATCTACCGCTGGCCGAGCCAGGCCGAGGTTTTTGCCGGGGTGAATGCCTGGTGGCGGGCCAATTGCGACCAGGGCAAGGCCAGCGTGTTGTTCTGCTATTCCTTCGGCAAGGCTCAGCGACTTCTGCACGGCCTGGACAGCAGCATCGGGCCGATCCTGGTGCATGGCGCGGTCGAGCCTCTCAACCAGGTCTATCGCGAGGCCGGCGTGCACCTGCCGCCCACCCGCTATGCCGGTGATATCCCGCGTAACGACCCACTCATGCGCCAGGCCATCGTCCTGGCGCCACCCTCTGCCGCAGGCAGCAGCTGGATGCGCCGCTTCGGCGATTACAGCGATGCCTTCGCCAGTGGCTGGATGCTGCTGCGCGGCACGCGGCGGCGGCGCGGGGTGGACCGTGGCTTCGTGCTTTCCGACCACGCCGACTGGCCGGGCCTGCTCTGGGCCATTGAGCAGACAGGTGCCGAGCGGGTGATGGTCACCCACGGTTCGGTCAGCGTGCTGGTGCGCTACCTCAATGAAAAGGGTCTTGATGCCCGGGCATTCGTGACCGAATACGGCGAAGAAGATGACGCCCCCGCGACGGATGCAGAGGCATGAAAGATTTCGCCCAGCTCTACCTGCGCCTGGATGCCACGACGTCAAGCAATGCCAAGCTCGAAGGACTGCGCGATTACTTTGCCGAGGCCCCTGCAGAGGGTGCCGCCTGGGCGGTTTATTTCCTGTCTGGAGGCCGCCCTCGCCAATTGGTACCGACCCGCGTGCTGCGTGAACTGGCAACGACGTTGGCCGGCCTGCCCGAGTGGCTGTTCGAAGAAAGCTACCAGGCCGTGGGCGACATGGCAGAGACTATTTCCCTGCTGCTGCCGGAAAAATCGCACGGCAGCGAGGACGGCCTGGCCCATTGGGTCGAAGCCCATCTGCTGCCGCTTCGCGGGTTGCCCGCCGAAGAGATCCAGCGGCGCCTTCCGCCACTCTGGGCGCAGCTGGATCGCCCCAGCCTGATGCTGTGCCTGAAGCTGATCACCGGCAGCTTTCGCGTCGGCGTTTCCAAGCTGCTGGTGACCCGGGCGTTGGCGCAGCTGGCCGACCTGGATGCCAAGCGCGTGGCCCAGCGCCTGGTCGGCTACACCGACATCAGCCATCGCCCCACGGCCAGCAGCTACCACAAGCTGATCGCCGCTGAATCGGCCGATGAGCACAGCCAGCGCGGTGGCCAGCCTTATCCGTTCTTCCTGGCGCATGCGCTGCAAGCCCCTACCGAGCAGTTCGACGCCCTGCTCGGCCCGCCCAGCGCCTGGCAGATCGAATGGAAGTGGGATGGCATTCGCGCGCAGGTGGTCAAGCGCGATGGTCAGGTGTGGGTCTGGTCGCGCGGCGAGGAGCTGGTGACCGATCGCTTTCCAGAACTGCACGGCCTGGCGCAGAGCCTGCCGGACGGCGTCGTGCTCGACGGCGAAATCCTGGTCTGGAAACCGGGTGCCAACGCCGATGCCCCGGCCGTGCAGCCGTTCGCCCTGCTGCAACAGCGCATTGGCCGCAAGACCCTGGGCAAGAAGCTGCTGGCCGACGCCCCTGTGGTGCTGCAGGCCTACGACTTGCTGGAATGGCAAGGCGAGGATTGGCGCAACCGCCCCCAGCATGAACGCCGCCAGCAGTTACAGCGCATTGTCGATGCGTATCCCCTGGCCCCGCTGCTGCTTTCGCCGCTGCTCGAAGGGCAGGATTGGCAAGATCTCGCCGTGCAGCGCGAACAGTCGCGCCGCCTGGGCGTCGAGGGCATGATGCTCAAGCAGCGCGACGCCTTGTACGGCGTAGGCCGAACCAAGGACATGGGGGTATGGTGGAAATGGAAGATCGACCCGTTCAGCGTCGACGCCGTGCTGATCTACGCCCAACGCGGCCACGGCCGCCGCGCCAGCCTCTACAGTGATTACACCTTCGCCGTCTGGAACGCTCCGCCCGGCAGCCCCGAACGTGCACTGGTGCCCTTCGCCAAGGCCTACTCGGGCCTGAGTGACGAAGAAATGCGCAAGGTGGATGCGATCATCCGCAAAACCACCGTGGAAACCTTCGGCCCGGTGCGCAGTGTGACCCCAACACTGGTGTTCGAACTGGGCTTCGAAGGCATCGCGCTGTCGAAACGGCACAAGAGCGGTATCGCCGTGCGCTTCCCGCGCATGTTGCGCTGGCGCCTGGACAAACCGGTCGATGAGGCCGATGACTTGGCGACTTTGCAGGCACTGCTGGCCTGAACCACGCAAGGTGTTAGGCATGGCAGGCGAAATTATGCTTAGCTTTGTGCCGACCCGTGTCGCAGACCGTTTTCGCCACGCATCCAGGACCCCCATGCACCATTCGACCCACGACTTGCTCTCCCCCGTGCCCGGCGTCACGCGCCAACTGCACAGCTTCCACTTTGGCCCGCGCGGTGGCGCCAAGGTGTACATCCAGGCCTCGCTGCATGCCGACGAACTGCCCGGCATGCTGGTGGCCTGGCACCTCAAGCGCCGCCTGGGCGAACTGGAGCAGCAAGGGCGCCTGCGCCGCGAGATCATCCTGGTGCCGGTAGCCAACCCGGTCGGCCTGGAGCAGGTGCTGCTGGATGCACCGTTGGGCCGCTTCGCACTGCAGAGCGGTGAGAACTTCAACCGCAATTTCGTCGACCTGTCCGACAGCATCGGCGACCAGATCGAAGGCCACCTGACCCAGGATCCCGCGCACAACCTCGCCCTCATCCGTGAATACCTGCGCCGCGGCCTGGATGCCCACCCCGCGCATACGCCGCTGCAGTCGCAACGTCTGATTTTGCAGCGGCTAGCCTGCGATGCCGACCTGGTGCTGGACCTGCACTGCGACTTCGAGGCCGTCGAGCACCTCTACACCACGCCGGATGCCTGGCCGCAAGTCGAGCCGCTCGCACGCTACCTGGGCGCCCAGGCCAGCCTGCTGGCCACCGACTCCGGCGGGCAGTCGTTCGACGAGTGTTTCAGCCTGGTCTGGTGGCAATTGCAGCAGCGCTTCGCCAAGCGTTACCCGATCCCGTTGGGCTGCGTCGCGGTGACCGTCGAGCTTCGCGGCCAGGCCGATGTCAGCCATGACCTGGCGAGCAAGGACTGCCAGGCGATCCTCGACTACCTGACCCAGGCTGACGTCATCGCCGGCACGCCCGCCCCCTTGCCGGCACTGCTCCGCCCCGCTACACCGCTGGCCGCGGTCGAGCCGCTCATAGCCCCCCTGGGTGGATTGCTGGTGTATCACGCCCGCCCCGGCCAGTACTTGGAGGCAGGCCAATTGATCGCCGAAGTCATCGACCCGCTGAGCGATCGGGTGACTTCAGTGCGCAACAGTCAGCCGGGGCTGCTGTATGCCCGCAGCGTGCGGCGCATGGCCACGTCGGGCATGGTCGTCGCCCACGTCGCCGGTGAGCAGGTGTGCCGCAGTGGTTACCTGCTGGGCAACTGACCCGGTAAAACCAATACGCATTGCGGGTGGTCATTAGAAGCACAGCCTTCGAAGGACAATGCCCGCGCATGCCTGCCGCCAAAGACCTTGCCAATGCCTGGTTCGCTGCCCGTGGCTGGAAGCCCTTCGCCTTCCAGCGGCAAGTCTGGGCCGCTGTCGGGCGCGGCGAATCCGGGTTGCTGCATGCCAGTACCGGGGCGGGCAAGACCTACGCGGTATGGCTCGCTGCCCTGCGTGCCTTCGCCGAGCACACGACAGCGCGTCAGCCCGCGCCGCTGCAAGTGCTATGGATCACCCCCATGCGCGCATTGGCAGCAGACACCGCCCGCGCCCTGCAAATGCCGCTGGACGACCTCGGCTTGAACTGGAGCGTCGGCGTGCGCAGCGGTGACACCGGCAGCGCCGAACGCGCCCGACAAGCCAGGCGCCTGCCCAGCACCTTGATCACCACCCCCGAGAGCCTGACCCTGCTGCTGACCCGCGCACAGGCCTGTGATGACTTCGCCCAGCTGCGCCTGGTGGTGGTGGATGAATGGCACGAACTGCTCGGCAACAAGCGTGGCGTGCAGCTGCAACTGGCCCTTGCCCGCCTGCGCCGCTGGCACCCTCACCTGGTGACCTGGGGGCTCTCCGCCACCCTGGGTAACCTGGCGCACGCGCTCGAGGTGCTGTTGCCGCAGGGCGGCCAGTTGCTGCGAGGCCGCCAGGACAAGCGCCTGCTGGTCGACACCCTGCTGCCGAAGGCCATCGAGCGCTTCCCCTGGGCTGGGCACATGGGCCTTAAAATGCTCGACCCGGTCGCCCGCGAACTTGACGGCAGCAGCAGCAGCCTGGTGTTCACCAATACCCGCGCGCAGGCCGAGCTGTGGTACCAGGCCTTGCTCGACGCCCGCCCCGACTGGGCCGGGCAGATCGCCCTGCACCACGCCTCGCTGGCCCGCGCAACCCGCGATTGGGTAGAACTCAGCCTCAAGCAGGGCACGCTCAAGGCGGTGATCTGCACCTCCAGCCTGGACCTGGGCGTGGACTTTCTACCGGTCGAACGGGTCATGCAGATCGGTTCGGCCAAGGGCATTGCCCGCCTCATGCAGCGCGCAGGGCGCTCGGGGCATGCCCCGGGTCGCCAATCACGGATCACCCTGGTGCCGACCCATAGCCTGGAACTGGTCGAAGCGGCAGCGGCTCGCAGCGCGTTGGCTGCGGGGCATATCGAAGCCCGCCGTTCGCCACGCCTGTGCATGGATGTGCTGGTCCAACACCTGGTATCCATGGCCTTGGGCAGCGGTTTTCGCCCTGCCGAGTTGCTCGCCGAGGTGCGCAGCACCTGGGCATTCCACGAGCTGCGTGACAGCCAATGGCAGTGGGCGCTGGATTTCGTCAGCCATGGCGGCAGTTCACTCAGCGCCTACCCCGACTACCAGCGCGTCGAAGCCCACCCTGACGGCTTCTGGCGGGTCGCCAACGAGCGCCTGGCGCGACGGCACCGCATGGGCATCGGCACCATCGTCAGCGACGCCAGCCTGCAGCTTAAATACTGGAGCAAGGGCGGCGGGGGCAAGCACCTGGGCAGTGTCGAAGAGGCCTTCATCGCCCGCCTGCGTCCCGGCGACACCCTGGTATTTGCCGGACGCGTGCTGGAGCTGGTTCGGGTCGAGAACATGACCGCGTATGTGCGCCGCAGTAGCGCCCGCAAAGCCGCCATCGCCCGCTGGAATGGCGGGCGCATGCCGCTGTCCAGCGAGCTGGCCGATGCCTTGGTAGAGAAACTCGATGCGGCAGCCCACGGACAGTTCGACGAACCGGAAATGCGCGCGGTGCGCCCACTGCTGATGCTGCAGAACCAGTGGTCGGCCTTGCCCACCACCAAGACGCTGCTGGCCGAAACGCTCGCTACTCGCCAAGGCTCACACCTGTTTCTCTACCCGTTCGCCGGGCGCATGGCGAACCTCGGCCTGGCCAACCTGATTGCCTGGCGGGTCAGCCGCCAGCAACCGCTGTCGGTGTCCATCGCGGTCAGCGACTATGGCTTCGAGCTGCTCAGCCCCAGCCCGGTGGACTGGGCAACTCACCTGCCAGCAGCGTTATCCGACGAGCACTTGCTGGAGGATGTGCTGGCTAGCCTGAACGCCAGTGAGATGGCCTTGCGGCGCTTTCGCGAAATCGCCCAGATTTCCGGGCTGGTGTTTGGCGGATACCCGGCTGCGCAGAAGAGCACGCGGCAAATCCAGGCGTCCAGCGGGCTGTTCTTCGAGGTTTTTCGTAAACACGATGCCGACAATCTGTTACTGGGTCAGGCACGCGATGAAGTGTTGCGCGAGGAGCTGGAGATCGAACGGCTGCAGCGTCAATTGGCCAGACTGGGTCAGCTGCACCTGGATCTGCGTGAACTGCAAAGGCCTGGGCCGCTGGCATTCACCCTGCTGGTGGAAGGCATGCGCGAAACCTTGAGCACCGAGAAGCTGGCCGATCGCATCGCGCGCATGGTCGCCGACCTTGAAAAAGCAGCGAGCAGAACATGAGCAACCATTTGATCATCGAGCATTGCGGGCAGACGTTATGGTTGATGCCGGACCGCGCGCTCTACTGGCCTGCCCGCCGCGCACTGGTGGTCGCCGACGTGCATATCGGCAAAGCCGCCAGTTACCGCGCGCTGCACCAACCGGTACCGCGGGGTACGACAGACGCCACACTGCAGCGCCTGGATGCATTGCTGGCAGCCTGTGAGTGTGAACAACTGATCATTCTCGGCGACTTTCTACATGCCCGTACCGCACGGGCGCCTGCGACAATGGCGCGGTTGCAGGCCTGGAGGGCCCGGCATGACCGTCTACGCATCCTGCTGGTGCGTGGTAACCACGACCGCCATGCGGGCGACCCACCGGCACCATTGGGTATCGAAGTAGTGGATGAACCGTGGATACTCCCGCCGTTCGCCTTGCAACATGAACCTGACGCCCACCCTGAATTCCCGGTGCTGTCAGGCCATGTGCACCCCACATTCGTTTTACGTGGACGTGCTCGGCAGCGGCTGAGGCTGCCCTGCTTCGTCATGGCGCCGCAGGTCAGCCTACTACCGGCATTCGGCGAGTTCACCGGCGGGTGGAATGTCGAGCCCAGGCCAGGCAGCCGCCTCTATATCGCAGGCGCTGACCAGGTCTGGGCAGTGCAGCAATGATCGCGTTAGCCGGTCAGGCCACGGGCGCAGGTGGGGGTTCGTCGGGAAGGGTTGGCTCACCCGGCTCCATCGGCGGCGTTTCGCCAGGCTGGGCGGGTTGCGGGGTATCCGGATCAGGCTGGCCCGGTACGCCGCCGGCGTGCAATGGCGCCGGGTGGGCCAGCACGGACCACGCCAGCAAGCCGATCTGGTTGGGCTGCAGAACAGCCAGCTTCGCACTGATTGCGGGATCGAGTTTCATGGGCGACTCCTGACGAGGGCCACCGCGCGTCATGCAGGGTGGCACTGTTCAAAAGGTTGGAGTACCCAGGCGAGCAGTAATTCCCCGCGCTCGTCGGCTCAGGTGCGTGGCAAGGTGACGCCGCGCTGGCCCTGGTATTTACCGCCACGGTCCTTATAGGACACTTCGCACTCTTCATCGGATTCGAGGAAGAGCATCTGCGCCACGCCTTCGTTGGCGTAGATCTTCGCCGGCAGGGTGGTGGTATTGGAGAACTCCAGCGTCACATGGCCCTCCCACTCGGGTTCCAGCGGGGTGACGTTGACGATGATGCCGCAACGCGCATAGGTGCTTTTGCCCAGGCAGATGGTCAGCACATTGCGGGGGATGCGGAAGTACTCGACAGTACGCGCCAAGGCGAAGGAGTTGGGCGGGATGATGCAGACATCGCTCTTGACGTCGACGAAACTGCCGGCGTCGAAGTTCTTCGGATCGACCGTGGCCGAGTTGATGTTGGTGAACACCTTGAATTCGTCGGCGCAACGCACGTCGTAGCCGTAGCTGGAGACGCCGAACGAGATCACCCGGCTGTCATGTTCGCCACGCACCTGGCGTTCGACGAACGGTTCAATCATGCCGTGTTCCTGCGCCATGCGGCGAATCCACTTGTCCGATTTGATGCTCATGGCGGGGGGTGTCCTGAGAGTTGCGAGGTGAAAAAACCAAAGGCGCATCTTACCGGTCCCGGCGCTCAGGTTAAAGTTCCATACCGCATCCCGCGCCAGACGGGGCCTGCGGCCGCCGCCGATCCGAATTTCATCAAAGGCCATCTTGGAGATTGGCAGCTTGCGGAAAGTGGGTTAAGGTGGCGCCACTGTGCTGCACGTGACACCGAGAATCTCTAGTTTGATGCACGATCCTGATCGGCCCATCGCTGAATTTTCTGCTCTCTTTGCGCTCAGTCCCGGCCAGGGATTTTCCTGACCGTTATCAAATTGTCCAAGGAGACAGAAAAATGTCCAACCGTCAAAACGGTACCGTTAAGTGGTTCAACGATGAGAAAGGCTACGGCTTCATCACCCCTCAGTCGGGCGACGACCTGTTCGTGCACTTCAAAGCCATCCAAGCTGACGGCTTCAAAACCCTGAAAGAAGGCCAGGCTGTTACTTTCGTCGCTACCCGCGGCCAGAAAGGCATGCAGGCTGAAGAAGTTCAAATCGCCTAAGTCGATTTAGCTTCCTAGCTTTCAAAAAAACCCGCCTCCTGGCGGGTTTTTTTACGTCTGCTGAATCTTCAATCCTCGCTGATGGTGATGCTCGGCATCGCCGGCGCTGCCGCTTCCTGCAGCACGATCCGTGCGCCCACCTGGCGCGCCAGCTCCTGATAGACCATGGCAATCTGGCTTTCCGGCTCGGCAATCGCAGTCGGCTTACCGCTGTCGGCTTGTTCACGGATCAGCATCGACAAGGGCAGCGAGGCCAGCAATTCGACACCGTACTGCGCCGCCAGCTTCTCGCCACCCCCTTCGCCAAACAGGTGCTCGGCATGGCCGCAATTCGAGCAGATGTGCACCGCCATGTTCTCGACCACTCCCAACACCGGAATGTTGACCTTGCGGAACATCTCCACGCCCTTCTTGGCATCCAGCAGCGCCAGGTCCTGCGGTGTGGTGACGATCACCGAGCCTGCCACCGGCACCTTCTGCGCCAGGGTCAGCTGGATATCACCGGTGCCTGGCGGCATGTCGATCACCAGGTAATCGAGGTCGTCCCAGGCCGTCTGGGTCACCAGTTGCAGCAGCGCGCCGGAAACCATCGGCCCGCGCCAGACCATCGGCGTGTTGTCATCGGTGAGGAAGGCCATCGACATGACTTCCACGCCATGCGCCTTGATCGGCACGAACCACTTTTGCTCGCGAATCTGCGGCCGAGTCCCTTCGGCGATGCCGAACATCACTCCCTGGCTGGGGCCATAGATATCGGCGTCGAGAATCCCCACTCGGGCACCTTCACGGGCCAGCGCCAGCGCCAGGTTGGCAGCGGTGGTCGACTTGCCGACACCGCCCTTGCCCGAGGCCACGGCGACAATGTTCTTGACGTTGGCCAGGGCAGGCACCTGGGCCTGGGCCTTGTGCGCGGTAACGACGCAATCAATCGACACGTGGGCCGAGCTGACGCCGTCGAGGTTCCCGATCGCGGTCTGCAGCACCTGAGCCCAGCCATTCTTGAACAAACCGGCGGCATAGCCCAGCTGCAATTGCACGGTGACCTGCCCGCCCTGGATGTCGAGGGTGCGCACACAGCCGGCGCTGACCGGGTCAAGGTTCAGATAAGGGTCGGTGTATTGGCGAAGCACGCCTTCGACGGCGGCACGGGTGACGGCACTCATGGAGGCTCCCATTGGCAAACGGATAGTCAAACAGGCGCCTATCCTAACCCGTCAATCGTCAGCAGTTGCGTGCATGGGGTGAAATATATTCGCCGGCCCTTTATAGTGGCCGATCACCCTGATTTTTACCCGAGCCAGATAAGTAGCCGAGCCACCATGTCCGAGCCACGCCAGATTCTCGTCACCAGCGCCCTGCCCTATGCCAATGGGTCCATTCACCTTGGCCATATGCTTGAGTACATCCAGACGGACATGTGGGTTCGCTTCCAGAAAATGCGCGGCAACCAGTGCATCTATGTCTGCGCCGACGACGCCCACGGTTCGGCCATCATGCTGCGCGCCGAAAAGGAAGGCATCACCCCCGAGCAACTGATTGCCAACGTCCAGGCCGAGCACAGCAGCGACTTCGCTGACTTCCTGGTGGATTTCGACAATTTCCATTCCACCCACAGCGAAGAAAACCGCGAACTGTCGGGCATGATCTACTCGCGCCTGCGCGACGCCGGGCACATCGCGACCCGTTCGGTTACCCAGTATTTCGACCCTGAAAAGGGCATGTTCCTCGCCGACCGCTTCATCAAGGGCACCTGCCCCAAGTGCGCGGCCGAAGACCAGTACGGCGACAACTGCGAAAAATGCGGCGCCACCTACGCCCCAACCGAACTGAAGAACCCCAAGTCGGCGATCTCCGGCGCCACCCCGGTACTGCGCGATTCTCAGCACTTCTTCTTCAAGCTGCCGGACTTCCAGGCCATGCTGCAGCAATGGACCCGCAGCGGTACCCTGCAGGACGCGGTCGCCAACAAGCTCGCTGAATGGCTGGACTCGGGTCTTCAGGAGTGGGACATCTCCCGTGATGCGCCGTACTTCGGCTTCGAGATCCCGGGCGAGCCCGGCAAGTACTTCTACGTCTGGCTGGATGCACCGATCGGCTACATGGCCAGCTTCAAGAACCTCTGTGCACGCCGCCCGGAGCTGGACTTCGATGCGTTCTGGAGCGAAGGCTCCAAGGCCGAGCTGTATCACTTCATCGGCAAGGATATCGTCAACTTCCACGCCCTGTTCTGGCCCGCCATGCTCGAAGGCGCAGGTTTCCGCAAGCCGACCGCAGTCAACGTGCACGGCTACCTGACCGTCAACGGCGCCAAGATGTCCAAGTCGCGCGGCACTTTCATCAAGGCCCGCACCTACCTGGATCATCTGCAGCCCGAATACCTGCGCTACTACTACGCCGCCAAGCTTGGCCGTGGCGTCGACGACCTCGACTTGAACCTTGAGGACTTCGTGCAGAAGGTCAACTCCGACCTGGTCGGCAAAGTGGTCAACATCGCCAGCCGCTGCGCCGGCTTCATCCATAAAGGCAACGACGGCGTGATGGTTGTCGGCGACGCTGCGCCGGAGCTGACCGAGGCCTTCCTGGCTGCCGCCCCGTCCATCGCCGAAGCCTATGAGGCCCGTGACTTTGGCCGCGCCATGCGCGAAATCATGGCCTTGGCCGACCGTGCCAATGCCTGGATCGCCGACAAGGCGCCTTGGTCGCTGGCCAAGCAGGAAGGCAAGCAGGACGAGGTCCAGGCCATCTGCGCCCAGGGTATCAACCTGTTCCGCCAGCTGGTGATCTTCCTCAAACCCGTGCTGCCAGTACTGGCCGCCGACGCCGAGGCCTTCCTCAACGTCGCGCCGCTGAGCTGGAACGATCACACTTCGCGCCTGGAAAACCACAAGCTCAACCCGTTCAAGGCACTGATGAGCCGTATCGAGTTGGCCAAGGTCGAAGCCATGGTCGCTGCCAGCAAGGAAGACCTGCTGGCCGCGGGCGGCCAACCCCAGGCACCCGCCGGTAACGGCGAACTGGCCAAGGACCCACTGTCGGCTGAAATCGAATTCGACACCTTTGCCGCCGTGGACCTGCGCGTTGCCCTGATCGTCAAGGCCGAAGCGGTGCCCGGTGCCGACAAGCTGCTGCAACTGACCCTGGACATCGGTGACGAACAGCGCAACGTGTTTTCTGGCATCAAGTCGGCCTACCCGGACCCTTCCAAGCTCGAAGGCCGCCTGACCATGATGGTGGCCAACCTCAAGCCTCGTAAAATGCGCTTTGGCGTCTCCGAAGGCATGGTCATGGCCGCAGGCCCTGGCGGTGAAGAGATCTATCTGCTCAGCCCGGACAGCGGCGCCAAGCCAGGCCAGCGCATCAAGTAACCCCCCAAGCCCCGGCCTCAGTGCCGGGGCTTTTTTTATCCCACCGCGCGTTGCCGGACAGCGCAGCCGATTGCGGCTATCGTCATCTGCATGAACGACTATTTCCTGGCGCTGCTCGGCGCCGCGCTGCTCAACCATCTCTTTTTGCAGCGGCAGCCCAATTCAAGGCTGCGCCTGCATGTGTGCGGCCTGGCCGGCGCACTGTCAATCGCCCTTGGCGTGACCGGCGGCCAGCTGATCGAACATCTGCTGGTGGCGCCATGGCATTTGCAGGACCTGCGCCTGTTCCTGCTGCTGCCCTGGCTGGCCTTGCTTGCCTGGGGCGTACCGCAGGTACTGGCCAGGGTCAGGCGCGACTGGCCAACGGCGCACCTCACCTGGCCATTACTGAACAATGCTTTGGTGCTGGGCCTGACACTCCAAGTCATCAGCGAAAAGCCGCAATGGCTGGCCACGCTGAGCCTGGGCGTTCTTGCCGGCCTTGGTTTCTGGCTGGCCCTGGCGCTGTTCTACGACCTGAGCCTGCGCAGCCAGCATGCGGATGTTCCCGTCCCGCTGCGCGGCCCTCCCATCGCATTGCTCGGTGCGGGCATCGTGGCGATGGCACTCTGCGGTCTCAACGGATTATTCATGCAATGAAGCTGACTCATGACACCCGCTGACGCGCGCCTGCGCAACGCCATGGGCCTGGTGCTATTGGCTTGCCTTCCGGGGCTGCTCGCATCGTTCTGGCTGCTGGGGTGGGGGCTGCTGTTGAGCCTGGTGCTGTGCACAATCACTGCAATTGGCTGCGAAGCAGCGGCGCTGGCGTTGCGCGGCCTACCTGTCGCCACGACACTGAGCGACGGCAGCGCACTGGTGACCGCCGTGCTGCTGACGCTCGCCCTGCCCACCCAGGCGCCCTGGTGGCTGCCGATGATTGCCGCAGCCATCGCCATTGGCTTGGGCAAACAAGCCTTCGGTGGCGTTGGCCGCAACCTGTTCAACCCGGCGATGGTCGGCTACGTCTTCGTGCTGCTGAGTTTTCCGTTGCAGATGAACCACTGGCCAGGGCACCCAACAGGCCTCAGCGACAGCTTGCATCTGGTATTTGGCGGAGGTGAACACGTCGATGCATGGGCCGGGCCCACGGTGCTCGATGGCCTGCGTCACAACCGTAGCCTGACCATGGATGAGCTTTTTGCCAGCCATCCAGGCTTCGGTCGTTTCGGGGGGCAAGGCAGCGAATGGATCAACCTGGCGCTCCTTCTCGGCGGGCTGTTTCTGTTGCAACGCAAGGTCTACAGTTGGCATGCGCCGATTGGCTTGCTAGCGACGCTGTCGCTGTTCAGCCTGCTGGCCTGGAACGGTTCTGGCTCGGATTCCAATGGCTCACCACTCCTGCACCTGCTCTCCGGCTCGACCATGCTGGCAGCCTTCTTCATCGCCACTGAACCGGTATCCGGCCCCAAGGCTGGCCTGGCCAAGCTACTGTTCGGGGCGGGTACTGGCGTGCTGATCTACATGATCCGCACCTGGGGGAGTTACCCCGATGGCACCGCATTCGCCATCTTGCTAATGAACCTGACCGTGCCGGCCCTCGACCGCATGACCGCACGCTACGCGCAGGTCACGCCATGAAGTTCCCCTTGCGCAGCCTGATCCTGTTGCTTGTCGTAGCCGGGACGGCATTGGCGGCCACGCTAGCCTGGCGGCAATGGACACGAACAGCCATCGCAGAAGCCGAGCAGCAGTTGCAGGCGCAGCAGTTCCTGGTGGTGCTTCCCGCCCAGAGCTATGACAACCAGCCGCTGGACGCCCCCCTGCAACTGCCCGCCGATCAACCACCCCACAGTCGGATAATCGCCGCCTATCGCGCCAGCCGCGGTAGCACTGCGACGGCGGTTGTGCTGGTAAGCCAGGTACAGGGCTATGCCGCCCCCATCCGCCTGACCATTGCCATCAGCGCCGATGGGCGGCTGATCGGCACACAGGTGATCGAACAACAGGAAAGCCCAGGGCTGGGAGGCCGAATCAGCGACCCGCAGTTCAATTGGTTGGCGCAGTTCGCCAACCGTCGACTTGAAGACAGATGGGCACTGAAGCGCGATCAAGGGGATTTCGACCAACTGGCCGGTGCGACGGTCACCTCACGTGCGGTAATCGAGGCACAGCAAGATGCGCTGCGTTACTTCGATCAGTACCGTACGCTACTGCTCGGGGCCTCTGCCCAATGAACAGCTTCCATCTGTTGCTGGCGGGCTTGGCGCCGCTGCTCGGCGCCACCCGTACATTGGCCCAAGCCACCGTCGTCGGCATCAGCATGCTGGTGCTGACCGTGCTTCATCAGGCACTGCTACACCCTTTGCGCAGCCGATTGAGCGGGGTGATGTATGGGCTGGCAAGCCTGCTGCTGCTTGCGGCCCTGTCAAGCTGTCTGCAACTAGCCCTGCGTGCCTGGTCGCTGCCGCTTGCCCTGGTTCTCGGTTCCTTCCCGGCCCTGATCTGCCTGCAGTGCCTGGCAGCAGATCGGCTGTTGCCGGTGAAGGGCCGCTGGCGCCAACTGTGTGAGTACCTGGCTGGGTTGCTGGCCCTGTGCCTGGTGCTCGGCGCCAGCCGGCAATGGTTGGCGGATGGGTTGGACGTGCATGCGGCCAGGCTTGTTCCAGGTGCGCTGCTAGTGCTCGGGGTGCTACTGGCCTTGTACAATTGGCTGCGTCCGGGCCCCGCCCCCTCACGTCGTCAAGGAAAGCATTGACCCCATGAATGCCGCCAAACGCCTGGAAATTTTTCGCAGGCTGCACGAAGACAATCCCGATCCAAAGACCGAGCTGGCCTACACAACTCCATTCGAATTGCTGGTTGCCGTGACACTTTCCGCGCAATCCACCGATGTCGGCGTCAACAAGGCCACCGCTCGCCTGTTTCCGGTTGCCAATACCCCGCAAGCCATCTACGCACTCGGTGTCGAAGGGCTTAGCGAATACATCAAGACCATCGGGCTTTATAACAGTAAGGCCAAAAACGTCATCGAAGCCTGCCGCTTGCTGGTCGAATACCATGATGGCGAGGTGCCGCAAACCCGCGAAGCCCTCGAAGCATTGCCGGGCGTCGGTCGCAAAACCGCCAACGTCGTACTCAATACCGCCTTCCGCCAACCGACCATGGCAGTGGACACGCATATCTTCAGGGTGAGTAATCGCACCGGTATCGCGCCCGGCAAGACAGTCCTGGAAGTAGAGAAGAAGCTGTTGAAATTTGTCCCCAAGGACTACCTGCTCGATGCCCACCACTGGCTGATCCTGCATGGCCGCTATGTCTGCCAGGCACGCAAACCACGCTGCGGCAGTTGCCGCATAGAAGACCTGTGCGAGTACAAACAGAAGACCTCAGACGATTGATCCGATAGTGAATACCCACCCTTCCCGATTGAAAAAATCTTTTTTACCAAAGTTCGCTTTCTCGCTATAAGGACGGCCAATGGCCCTTTGGCTTGGAGCGACTCATGAGTACCGATAAAGACGAACTGTCGATCGAAGATGACTTTGCCACCACTGACGACGATGTGCAGCCTCAGGTAGAAACCGCGAAGACCAACCTGAGCAAACGTCGCACCATTGACAACCTTCTTGACGAGCGACGTCTGCAGCGCCAACTCACGGACTTCGATTACGACCTGTAGCGCTGTCAGAAAGCCTTCCACGTGGAGGCTTTCTGCATCAAGGGTTCAGGCCAGGCCGTGGCGATGAGCCAGCTCGATCAAATCGACCAGCGAGTGCGCATTGAGCTTGAGCAGCAGGCGGGTCTTGTAAGTACTGACCGTCTTGTTGCTCAGGAACATGCTGTCGGCAATTTCCTTGTTGGACCTGCCGCGCGCCAACTGCTGCAGCACCATCATTTCCCGTGCCGACAGACGATCGACCATCTCCGACTCGCTGGTTCCCCCGACCCGACCACGTGACTTGTGCAAGGCTTGATTGGGAAAATAGCTGTAACCGGATAAGACCGCCTTGATCGCGCTCAGCAGTTCGGTGAGCTCCTGTTGCTTGCACACATAACCAGATGCCCCTGCCTGCATGCACCGCATCGAAAAATGCCCCGGCGCCTGCGAGGTCAGCACCAGCACCCGGCTCCCCGGACTGGCCGACGCCATACGGGCAATCACTTCCAGCCCGTCGAGCTTTGGAATACCGATATCTAGCACCACGATATCAGGGAGGTGCTCGCGGGTAAGCTGCAAAGCCTCTACGCCGTTGTCGGTTTCTGCAACCACATCGTAGCCATGCCGCTCCATCAGCATGCGCACTGCCAAGCGTATGACCGGATGGTCATCCACGATAAGGACTTTATTCATGCGATATCCATTCATTATTTTGCTTTGACGACGCGACACAATAACCGAGCAGGACGGTCAATGGCGTATCGTTTTCCTCCGCAAACACCATAATAGATGGACCTTACATCGCTTTCGGAATTTTCCTACATGATGTCCGTTAAGACCCTCCACTTTGAATCATTGATTACAGCCAATAGCGGGATAAGTTTCCCTCTCCGGAAACAACACACAATTCAGTAGCCGTTGAGGGTGGGCTATTGATAGCGAAAACCGCCGGAGGCAGCCTTCATGAGCAAACACCAAGCTGTAGCGCCACTGACCATCATCGCCATATTCGCCGGCATCATCGAAGCGTCCGCGCTCGCGACACTTCCTTTTCTCAGCGACAATAGTCAAAGCCTCTATACCTGGTTCTTGGTGGGTTTTCCATTTTTTCTGACAGCACTATTCTTTCTGACCCTGAACTTTAATTACCGGTCTTTTTACCGCCCCGACAGAAAGCCCCAAAAAGATGAAATCGAACAGCACTTGCCAGCCGCTGCTCCTCTGTCTGGCCACGAGATGGACGGCGACCACGCAGACAAACCGGTCACCCTGATGCTCTCCGGGCCTGAAGCACAGGTATTAATTAAACAGCATGTCCTCAGAATAATTACCCAAACGCCGATTAAAGGGGGCACCTGGATTTACTGCAACCTGGATGAACAGCAGAGTTTTCGCCTGTCTGTAAGCGCGTTGCCGCATAACGCCCTGGCGCTCATGAAATAAGCAATACAGGCTCGCGAAAAAAAACCCCGGCCTGAGCCGGGGTTTTTACAATGCGCCTCGGGGCTTAAAGCAACCCGCGGCCTTTGTTGGCGGCAATGCGCATGCGCAGAGCATTGAGCTTGATGAAGCCAGCGGCGTCAGCCTGGTTGTAGGCGCCACCATCTTCTTCGAATGTCGCGATGTTGGCGTCGAACAGCGAGTCGTCCGACTTGCGGCCGACCACGGTGACATTACCCTTGTACAGCTTCAGGCGCACAACACCGTTCACGTTGACCTGCGAAGCGTCGATCATCTTCTGCAGCATCAGACGCTCCGGGCTCCACCAGTAGCCCGTGTAGATCAAGCTGGCGTACTTCGGCATCAGCTCATCTTTCAGGTGAGCGACTTCGCGATCCAGGGTAATCGACTCGATGGCGCGATGAGCCTTGAGCATGATGGTGCCGCCTGGAGTTTCGTAGCAGCCACGGGACTTCATGCCGACGTAACGGTTCTCGACGATGTCCAGGCGGCCGATACCGTTGGCACCACCGATGCGGTTCAAGTCGGCAAGGACAGTGGCCGGGCTCTTGTCGACGCCGTCGATGGCGACGATGTCACCATTGCGGTAGGTCAGTTCGAGGTAGGTTGCCTGGTCCGGGGCGTTCTCCGGCGAGACGCTCCAGCGCCACATGTCTTCTTCATGCTCGGTCCAGGTATCTTCCAGGACACCGCCTTCGTAGGAGATGTGCAGCAGGTTGGCGTCCATCGAGTACGGCGACTTCTTCTTGCCGTGGCGCTCGATCGGAATGCCGTGCTTCTCGGCGTAGTCCATCAGCTTCTCACGGGACAGCAGGTCCCACTCGCGCCATGGGGCGATAACCTTGACACCTGGCTTGAGCGCGTAGGCACCCAATTCGAAACGCACCTGGTCGTTGCCTTTGCCGGTGGCACCATGGGAAATGGCGTCGGCACCGGTTTCGTTGGCGATTTCGATCAGGCGCTTGGCGATCAGCGGACGGGCGATGGAGGTACCCAGCAGGTACTCGCCTTCGTAGACGGTGTTGGCGCGGAACATCGGGAAGACGAAATCACGCACGAATTCTTCGCGCAGGTCGTCGATGTAGATCTCTTTGACGCCCATTGCCTGGGCTTTGGCGCGAGCCGGCTCGACTTCTTCGCCCTGACCCAGGTCAGCGGTGAAAGTCACCACTTCGCAGTCGTAGGTATCTTGCAGCCACTTGAGAATCACCGAAGTATCAAGGCCGCCGGAATACGCCAGTACGACCTTTTTTACGTCCGCCATGCCATCACTCCACGGGGTTGTACGGAAAGGGATCGATTCTACCGGCGTTGCGGATAAATTTACAGTGGGGCGACAGCTTCTGACGACAAAGCGACAGGAACGGTCGAGCGCGCGACGCCCTGTCGCATCAGGGCGATTTTGCGGCCGGAGCAGCCGACGCTGCCGAAGCGGGGGCTGCAGCGGGCGCTGGGGCCGGCTGCTGGATGGACTGAGCGGCAGGCTTCTCAATCGGTGTAACCCGATCCAATTCGATATTCACCCGCCGATTCCGCGCCCGGTTCGCCGCACTATTGTTCTTCACCAGCGGATAGCGTTCACCGTGGAAGCGCACAGTAATCTGCTCTTCCGGCACACCATGAGCCTTGAAGTAATCCGCAACGGCCAACGCCCGACGCCGCGAAGTATCACGGTTGGTCAGACGATTGCCGCTGTTGTCGGAGTGGCCATTGAGTTCGATGTGATTAACGGTCGGATCAGCCTTGAGGTAGTCGAGAATCACATCCAGCCGCGCCCGCGCCGACGCATCAAGGTCGATACCGCCGCCCGGGAAGCCGACCTGAGTCTGGCGCACCTGGTCGTAATTCATCGCCAACATCTTGCCGGCACAGGCCTGGTAGTCGCTGTACGCCTTGGCAAAGCTCACCGGCAACACGCGCACTTCCATGGGTCGCCCCTCCTCGCCGGTGTAGCTGCGCAACACCGTACTGCGGCCATCCAGCAGGCCGTTGATCAGGCGACTGGCCTGGCCCTGGGACGAACTGAACAGCACGCCGCTGCGGCCCAGATGCACGGCCCCCAGGTTGATATCGCCGCGCCCTGGTTGCCAAGGGGCAGCAGCGGCCAGCAATGTGGCGGAGCCTGTGCCCAGCGCACTGCTGGCCGAACGTAGCTGGAAGACCGGCTGCTCACCCGCACGTTGTACGAACTCACCACTGCCGAAACCGTCGATCGGCTGGATCAAGCGACATTCGAACTGGTCACCCTCGACTTTCCAGGCGATGTTCTCCATGCGGGTCTGGAAGGTCAATGCACCGGCCGGCAGGCTGGCGAACAGGGTCAACAGGGCTAGGTAACGCTGGCGCACGGGCGGCTCCACTAATTCTGACGGCTTACAGGCAGGCTATCGGACGCTTGTCGGAAAACTTGATAGCCGTGCTCGGCACGGGGTTTTCCGGTAGCATTGGGGCCTGAGTTCGACCCGCCTGGAATCCCCAATGTCCGATCGCCTGACCCTCCTGCGTCCCGACGACTGGCACATCCATCTGCGCGATGGTGCCGTCCTGCCCCATACCGTTGGCGATGTGGCGCGTACCTTCGCCCGTGCCATCATCATGCCCAACCTGGTTCCGCCGGTCCGCAATGCCGACGAAGCCGCCGCCTACCGCGCGCGCATCCTTGCCGCCCGCCCGGCCGGCAGCCGCTTCGAGCCGCTGATGGTGCTGTACCTTACCGACCGCACCAGCCCCGAGGACGTCCGCGCGGCCAAGGCCAGCGGCATCGTGTACGCCGCCAAGCTGTACCCGGCCGGGGCCACCACCAACTCCGATTCCGGCGTAACCAGTATCGACAACATCTTCCCGGCCATCGAAGCACTGGCGGAAGTCGGCATGCCGCTGCTGGTGCACGGTGAAGTGACCCGCGCCGAGATCGACGTATTCGACCGCGAGAAGCGCTTCATCGACGAGCACATGCGTCGCTTGGTCGAACGCTTCCCGACGTTGAAAGTGGTGTTCGAGCACATCACCACGGCCGATGCCGCGCAGTTCGTCACCGAGGCCCCGGCCAACGTCGGTGCGACCATCACTGCCCAGCACCTGCTGTACAACCGCAACCACATGCTGGTCGGCGGCATCCGCCCGCACTTCTACTGCCTGCCGATCCTCAAGCGCAACACCCACCAGGTGGCGCTGCTGGACGCCGCCACCAGCGGCAATCCGAAGTTTTTCCTCGGCACCGACTCGGCACCGCATGCCCAGCACGCCAAGGAAGCGGCCTGCGGTTGCGCCGGCTGCTACACCGCCTATGCGGCCATCGAGATGTACGCCGAAGCCTTCGAGCAGCGTAATGCGCTGGACAAACTGGAAGGTTTCGCCAGCCTGCACGGCCCGGCCTTCTATGGCCTGCCGGCGAATACCGACAGCATTACCCTGGTCCGCGAAGAGTGGACCGCTCCGGCCAGCCTGCCATTTGGCGAGCAGACCGTGATCCCGCTGCGCGCCGGTGAAAAACTGCGCTGGCGCCTGCTGGAGGACAACGCGTGAGCGAAGACCTCTACGAAGACGATCAGGACGGCCAGGCCGGCAGCGGCTCACGTCACCCGATGGCCGAGCGCTTCCGTGGCTACCTGCCGGTGGTGGTGGATGTCGAGACCGGTGGCTTCAACAGCGCCACCGACGCCCTGCTGGAAATCGCCGCCGTGACCATCGGCATGGACGAAAAGGGCTTCCTGTTCCCAGAACACACCTACTTCTTCCGTGTCGAGCCGTTCGAGGGCGCCAACATCGAGGCAGCGGCGCTGGAGTTCACCGGTATCAAGCTGGACCACCCGCTGCGCATGGCAGTGAGCGAGGAAAGCGCGCTGACCGACATCTTCCGTGGCGTGCGCAAGGCACTCAAGGCCAATGGCTGCAAGCGGGCGATCCTGGTCGGCCACAACAGCAGCTTCGACCTCGGCTTCCTCAACGCTGCCGTGGCGCGCAACGACCTCAAGCGCAACCCGTTCCACCCGTTCTCCAGCTTCGACACCGCCACGCTTGCGGGCCTGGCGTATGGCCAGACCGTGTTGGCGCGGGCCTGTCAGAGCGCCGACATCGACTTCGATGGCCGTGAGGCGCATTCGGCGCGTTACGACACCGAAAAGACCGCCGAGCTGTTCTGCGGCATCGTCAACCGCTGGAAAGAAATGGGCGGCTGGCGCGACTTCAACGACTGAGTGGCGCTGCCATAAAAAAACCGGCCATGTAGGCCGGTTTTTTTATGCACTTGGCAATTACAGCTTGCCAGCGTTCTCGCTCAGGTAAGCCGCGACGCCTTCTGGCGAAGCGTTCATGCCCTTGTCGCCTTTTTTCCAGTTGGCCGGGCAGACTTCGCCGTGCTCTTCGTGGAATTGCAGGGCATCGACCAGACGCAGCAGCTCGTCCATGTTACGGCCCAGCGGCAGGTCGTTGATGATCTGCGAACGGACAACACCGTTGGTGTCGATCAGGAAGGCACCACGGAAGGCCACGCCGCCTTCGGACTCAACGTCGTAGGCCTTGCAGATTTCGTGGGTCATGTCGGCCGCCAGGGTGTACTTGACCTGGCCGATACCGCCGTTGTTGACCGGGGTGTTACGCCAGGCGTTGTGGGTGAAGTGCGAGTCGATCGACACGCCGATCACTTCAACGTTGCGCGCCTGGAAGTCAGGGATGCGGTTGTCCAGAGCGATCAGCTCGGACGGGCAGACGAAGGTGAAGTCCAGCGGGTAGAAGAACACCAGGCCGTACTTGCCCTTGATGGCCGAGGCCAGGTTGAAGCTGTCGACGATTTCGCCATTGCCCAGCACAGCCGGTACGGTGAAATCGGGGGCTTGTTTGCCAACGAGTACGCTCATTGTAATCTCCTGATGAGGATGAAAAAACGTTTGCCGGGCCAAAACGGGCCTGCCCGACATCCAACAAAGGCCGACCATCATACACGGCTTCTGATGACAGGCCGAATCCAGCCAACGGTCGCTCAAGCACAGGCGTTCCGACGAAGTGTTTTGACAAGCATTCTCATTACCATTACTCTCCAACCATCGACTCAACCAGCGATGGTCCGACTTTATGTATGTGTGTCTTTGTGTCGGCGTGACCGACGGACAGATCCGCGATGCGATCTATGAAGGATGCTGCAGCTACAAGGAAGTTCGAGCCGCGACCAATGTCGCCAGCCAATGTGGCAAATGTGCGTGCCTGGCCAAGGAAGTGGTCCGCGAGACCCTTACCGAGCTTCAGGTGAGCCAGCAGGCTGCCCTGCCCTACCCGGTAGAATTTACTGCCGCTTGAAAGTGCCAAATTCCAAGAACCGGACCTCGCGTCCGGTTTTTTTATGCCGAAAATTCAATAAGTTAGCGCTCCAACGCGGTTCACAAACATTCTTATTCCTATTAATTTTCACTTATTATTCAAGAACTTAGGTTTGACAGCCCTAAGTATCAAGCTCAAACTTCTCTGTATTGGCACACTTCTACAGGGCAGGAACCCGCAATGAAAGGCGACGTAAGCGTCATCCAGCATCTCAACAAGATCCTCGGAAACGAGCTGGTCGCGATCAACCAGTACTTCCTGCACGCCCGCATGTATGAAGACTGGGGTCTGAACAAGCTCGGCAAGCACGAGTACAAAGAATCCATCGACGAGATGAAGCACGCTGACAAACTGATCAAGCGTATTCTCTTCCTCGAAGGCATCCCTAACGTTCAGGACCTGGGCAAGCTGCTGATCGGCGAGCACACCAAAGAAATGCTCGAGTGCGACCTGAAGCTTGAAAAGAAAGGCCTGACCGACCTCAAGGCCGCCATCGCCCACTGTGAAACCGTCGGCGACTTCGGCTCGCGTGAAATGCTCGAAGACATCCTCGAATCCGAGGAAGAGCACATCGACTGGCTGGAAACCCAACTGAGCCTGATCGACAAGATCAGCATCGAGAACTACCTGCAGTCGCAGATGGGCGAAGAGTGATTTAACGCCCCATAAAAAAACCCGCCATGAGCGGGTTTTTTTATGCCTGCCTGGCGGTCAGGCTTCGGAAGCCTTGGCCTTGGCGGCAGCTTCTTTGATCAGGGTTTGCAACTCACCCTTCTCGAACATTTCCAGCATGATGTCGCTACCGCCGACCAGCTCACCGGCTACCCACAGCTGTGGGAAGGTCGGCCAGTTGGCGTACTTGGGTAGGTTGGCGCGGATTTCCGGGTTCTGCAGGATGTCGACGTAGGCGAACTTCTCGCCACAACCCATCACAGCTTGCGATGCCTTCGACGAGAACCCGCACTGCGGGGCATTCGGCGAGCCTTTCATGTAAAGCAGAATGGTGTTGTTGGCAATCTGCTCTTTGATCGTTTCGATGATATCCATGTAGCACCTCGGCTGAACTTTCCGACACGGTCGTCGGCACGGTGACGCATTGTATCGGAAAGCCGAGCAACGTGCTCGGCCTTGCCACGCCTCAGGCTGCGTCCACCTGCACGGGCACGCCATTGAGTGCTGCGTTACCCGAAACAGCATCACGCAGGTGCTCGTCGGTCAGGTCGTTGGCACTGACGCCAAGTTGTGCCTGGGCGATCTGCAGGTGCACGCCCTGGCGCCCATGACCGAAACCATGGGGCAGGCTGACCACGCCTGGCATCATGTCCTCACAGGCCTGCACCTCCACTTCGAGGGTACCGGTGCGCGAACGGATGCGTACCCGCTGACCATCCTGCAAGTGCCGCTGGAGCAAGTCCTGAGGATGCATCAGCAACTGATGGCGCGGCTTGCCTTTCACCAGCCGATGAAAGTTGTGCATCCAGGAATTGTTGCTGCGCACATGCCGTCGACCGATCAGCAGCAGATCGCCCGGCGCTGGCGGGGCCTGCTGCGCCAGCCGAAGCAGGTCATCCAGTACGGCTTGCGGCGCCACCTCGACGGCCTTGCTGGCAGTGCCCAGGCGGGCGCCCAGGTTGGTGCGCAAAGGGCCGAGGTCAAGGCCATGGGGATACTCATCCAGCGTGCCAAGCGAGAGCTTCCAGCCACTCTCGTCGCCATACCGGCCTTTACGCAACGCCAGGTCGATCATCTGCGCTGGCGCCAAGGTGGGTTTGAGTTCCAGCCCAGCTCGCTGGGCGAAAGCCTGTGCCAGGCCGACGAAGATTTCCCAGTCGTGCAGGGCGCCAGTCGGTTTGGCCAGGATCGCCCGGTTGAAACGGGTGACATTGCGCACCGCCAACAGGTTGAAGGTACTGTCGTAATGATCGTTTTCCAGCGCCGACGTGGACGGTAGGATCAGGTCGGCGTGACGGGTCGTTTCATTGATGTACAGGTCGATGCTGAGCATGAACTCCAGCCCTTGCAGGGCCGCGTCCAGCTGCCGCCCATTGGGCGTGGACAGCACGGGGTTGCCGGCGACGGTCACCAGCGCCCGCACCTGCCCATCACCGGGGGTCAGCATTTCCTCGGCCAGGGCGACCACCGGGAGTTCCCCGCCGTACTCGGGCAAACCCGATACGCGACTCTGCCAGGCATTGAAATGGCCACCGGCAGTGCTTGCCACCAGGTCGACGGCGGGCTCGGTACACAGCGCCCCGCCTGTGCGATCGAGGTTGCCGGTAACCAGGTTGACCACTTGCACCAGCCAGTGGCACAGCGTGCCGAATGCCTGGGTCGAAACGCCCATGCGGCCATAGCAGACTGCCTTGTCGGCTGCGGCGAAGTCACGCGCCACCTGGCGGATGCTGGCAGCGTCGATGCCACACAGTGCACTCATCGCCTCGGCACTGAAGGGCGCAATCGCCTCACGCACCTGCTGCATCCCATTGACTGGCAAATGCGAGCCACGCGCCAGCCCTTCGTCGAACAGCGTATGAAGAAGGCCGCACAAGAGCGCGGCATCGCCGCCGGGGCGAATGAACAAGTGCCGGTCCGCCATGGCCGCCGTTTCGCTGCGCCTTGGGTCCACCACCACTAATTGTCCGCCGCGGGCCTTGAGAGCTTTCAGGCGTTTTTCCACATCCGGTACGGTCATGATGCTGCCATTGGAGGCCAGCGGGTTACCGCCGAGGATCAGCATGAAATCGGTGTGATCGATATCCGGGATTGGCAACAACAGGCCGTGCCCATACATCAGATAGCTGGTCAGGTGCTGTGGCAACTGGTCCACCGAGGTGGCGGAAAAACGGTTGCGCGTCTTCAGCAGGCCGAGGAAATAGTTGCTGTGGGTCATCAACCCGTAGTTGTGCACGCTGGGGTTGCCCTGGTAGACAGCCACGGCATTACGCCCATGGGCCTGCTGGATCGACCAGAGCTTGTCGGCGGCCAGGGCAAAGGCTTGCTCCCAGCTGATGGGCTGCCATTGCGTGCCGATTCGCCGATGCGGTTGGCGCAGGCGGTCCGGGTCGTCCTGGATGTCCTGCAGCGCCACCGCTTTGGGGCAGATGTGGCCACGACTGAAAGGGTCCTGAGGGTCGCCTTTGATCGAACTGATGCGCGCCCGCCCGTCGTCTTCATGGCTGACCTCGATGTTCAGCCCACAGATCGCCTCGCACAGATGACAAGCACGGTGATGCAGGGTCTTGGTCATGGCCGCCTCTGCCTCTTGTTGTTGTCGAATGCCGACTATGCGCGCTGCCCATCGCCCCTGCCAGCGCGCTTCGCAGCGTGAATCTCCCGACATCAGGCGCACGATTCGCGACAGCCATTTGCCAAATGGCCAGAGAGCCGTGTACAACCGCTGTAGCAAATAAAAAACAGCACAGGTTCAACGGGTAAAGACACCCTTTGCAACAGAGCGGCTGTTTCCCCTCTTGGTTTCAGGCGACATTTAATTATAGTATTGCGCCTTTCCCTATTTCGTCCGCCCCGTGCGGCTTACGCCGCAGGTCACTCCCGTTGTCAAAAAAAACCATACGGTCGACCTGCATACCGTTGCAGATAAGGTAGTCAATCATGAGCGCTAGGCACTTTCTCTCCCTGCTGGATTTCACCACCGACGAATTGCTCGGGGTGATCCGCCGAGGCATCGAGCTGAAGGACCTGCGCAAGCGCGGCGTGCTGTTCGAACCGCTGAAAAACCGTGTACTGGGGATGATCTTCGAAAAATCCTCGACCCGTACCCGCGTGTCGTTCGAAGCCGGCATGATCCAGCTCGGTGGCCAGGCGATTTTTCTGTCACCACGCGACACCCAACTGGGCCGCGGCGAGCCGATCAGCGACAGCGCCATCGTGCTGTCGAGCATGGTCGATGCGGTGATGATCCGCACCCACGCCCACAGCACCCTCACCGAGTTTGCCGCCCATTCGCGCGTGCCGCTGATCAACGGCCTGTCCGACGAGTCGCACCCGTGCCAGCTGCTGGCCGACATGCAGACGTTCCAGGAGCACCGCGGCTCCATCCAGGGCAAGACCGTGGCCTGGGTCGGCGATGGCTTCAACATGTGCAACTCGTATATCGAAGCCGCCAAACAGTTCGACTTCCAGCTGCGCATCGCCTGCCCGGAAGGTTATGACCCGGACCCACGCTTCATGGCACTGGGCGGCGACCGCGTGCAGATCGTCCGTGACCCGCGTGAAGCCGTGCGCGGTGCGCACCTGGTGACCACCGATGTCTGGACTTCCATGGGTCAAGAGGAGGAAACTGCACGGCGCCTGGCGCATTTCGCGCCTTACCAGGTCACCCGCGCATTGCTCGACCTGGCGGCACCCGACGCCCTGTTCATGCACTGCCTGCCCGCCCACCGCGGCGAGGAAATCAGCCATGACCTGCTCGACGACCCCCGTTCGGTCGCCTGGGACCAGGCTGAAAACCGCTTGCATGCACAGAAGGCCCTTCTCGAATTCCTTGTCGAACCGGCTTACCACCACGCATGAGTCAACCCCTACTGCTCAACCTGCGCGACCTCGCCTGCGGCTACGGCGACCAGCGCATCGTCCAGAACCTCAACCTGCACCTGAACGCAGGCGACATCGGTTGCCTGCTGGGCTCCTCGGGTTGCGGCAAGACCACCACCCTGCGCGCCATCGCTGGCTTCGAGCCGGTGCACGCCGGTGAGATCCAGCTGGCCGGCGAGGTCATTTCCCGCGCCGGTTTCACCTTGTCGCCGGAGAAGCGCCGGATCGGCATGGTGTTCCAGGACTACGCGCTGTTCCCGCACCTGACCGTGGCGCAGAACATTGCCTTCGGCATCGCCAAGCACCCGAAACAGGCGCAGGTAGTCGAAGAAATGCTGGGACTGGTCAAACTCAGCGGCTTGGGCGGGCGTTACCCGCACGAGCTGTCCGGTGGCCAGCAGCAGCGTGTCGCCCTGGCCCGGGCGCTAGCCCCAGAGCCACAATTACTGCTGCTCGACGAGCCATTCTCCAACCTCGATGTGGAGCTGCGTCGGCGCCTGAGCCATGAGGTGCGCGACATCCTCAAGAGCCGGGGCACCAGCGCGATTCTGGTTACCCATGACCAGGAAGAAGCCTTCGCGGTCAGCGACCATGTGGGCGTATTCAAGGAAGGCCGGCTGGAGCAGTGGGATACGCCCTACAACCTCTACCATGAGCCACAAACGCCGTTCGTCGCCAGCTTCATTGGCCAGGGTTACTTCATCCGTGGCCAGATGAGCAGCCACGAAGCGGTCAATACCGAACTTGGCGAACTGCGTGGTAACCGTGCATACATCATGGCGCCGGGCAGCTCGGTCGACGTGCTGCTGCGCCCAGACGATATCGTGCATGCCGCAGACAGCACGCTGAGGGCCAACATCGTCGGCAAGAGCTTCCTCGGCGCTTCGACCCTGTACCGCTTGCAACTGCCAACCGGCAGCCAGCTGGAGGCGATCTTCCCCAGCCACATCGATCATCAAGTGGGCGAAGACGTTGGGATTGCCGTCAAGGCTGACCACCTGGTGCTGTTCCCGGTGCCAGGGAGTGTCGCGGCGCAATTGCCACGGCAGGAGAATGGGGTTCGCCGCTACAGCTCGGCGACCTGATGCCTGGGGGCCGCTTTTGCGGCCCCAGCAATCTCAGCCTCTGCCGATTCCGGCAAACGTGCCTTGGGTATGTTGAGCCAGCACTGCCGCAGCCAACTCCACTTCCAGCCCACGCCGCCCGGCGCTGACATGGATAGTTGCAAAGTTTTGCGCCGAATCGTCGATGAAAGTGCGCAGGCGCTTCTTCTGCCCCAGCGGGCTGATCCCCCCAACCAGATACCCCGTAGCCCGTTGGGCCGCAGCCGGGTCGGCCATCTCGCACTTCTTTACACCCGCGGCATGGGCCAACGCCTTGAGGTCCAGCGTCCCCACCACAGGCACGACCGCTACCAAGAGCTCCCCTTTTTCGCTGCTCGCCAGCAAGGTCTTGAACACCTGCTGGGGATCGAGCCCGAGCTTTTCCGCCGCCTCCAGCCCGTAGGACGCCGATTTGGGGTCATGTTCATAACTGTGCACACGGTGCTCGGCGCAGGCCTTTTTCAACAGGTCGAGGGCGGGGGTCATGCAATGCTCCGGTCTGGTACAGATCGGCGGCTACTTTAGGACAATTCCCACATCCCAGCCAGCTCACCTCCTACGCGCCTCTCTAACTCGCGGATTCAAGGGTGCAACGGCCGTCCAATTCGTGACCGACCGTTCACTTTCGACCTTTGACATAAGCGTTTCTTGTCTATATTTTTTCGTTTCTGAATAAACGGTGCACTTTTAAGGTGCATTCCTATAGATGCCCGAGGCCAATGGGGATAGGCACCGGGCTTTGCTGTCGAGCGCCAAGCGCCTCACAACAAAAAGAACGAGGTCATACATGACGACTGCTCTACGCGAACCCACATTGTCCAGCCAATGCTTGGCCGAGTTCCTCGGCACGGCGCTGCTGATCTTCTTCGGTACCGGTTGTGTCGCCGCCCTCAAAGTCGCGGGCGCCAGCTTCGGCCTGTGGGAAATCAGCATCATCTGGGGTGTCGGCGTGAGCATGGCGATCTACCTCACCGCGGGAATTTCCGGCGCGCACCTGAACCCGGCCGTGAGCATCGCGCTGACCCTGTTTGCCGGTTTCGACAAGCGTAAACTGCCGTTCTACATGCTGGCCCAGGTGTGCGGTGCATTCTGCGGCGCGGCGCTGGTCTACACCCTGTACAGCAACCTGTTCTTCGATTTCGAACAGGCGCACGCCATGCTACGTGGCAGCGCCGAGAGCCTGGAACTGGCCTCGGTGTTCTCCACTTACCCGCACCCATCCCTTTCCACCGGCCAGGCCTTCCTGGTCGAAGTGGTGATCACCGCCATCCTCATGGCGGTGATCATGGCCCTGACCGACGACAACAACGGTCTGCCACGCGGCGCCATGGCACCGTTATTGATCGGCTTGCTGATTGCCGTGATCGGCAGCGCCATGGGCCCACTGACCGGCTTCGCGATGAACCCGGCCCGCGATTTCGGGCCCAAATTGATGACATTCCTGGCCGGTTGGGGCGAAATCGCCTTCACTGGCGGTCGGGACATTCCCTATTTCCTGGTTCCGGTGTTCGCACCGATACTCGGCGCTTGCCTGGGTGCCGCCACCTATCGCGGCCTGATTGCCCGCAACCTGCCGACGGCACAAAACGCGAACCCTGAGACAAACGACATTCGCCAGGGCGATACTCAAGCCAACTGATGCTGGCGCCCTGACCTCCTCTTTTTGCAAGGCCTACGACCATGACAGACACCCAGGATAAGAACTACATCATCGCCCTGGACCAGGGCACCACCAGTTCGCGGGCCATTATTTTCGACCGCGACGCCAATGTGGTCGGCACCTCCCAGCGCGAGTTCGCCCAGCACTACCCGCAAGCTGGCTGGGTCGAACACGATCCGATGGAGATTTTCGCCACGCAGAGCGCGACCATGGTCGAGGCCCTGGCACAGGCTGGTATCAGCCATGCCCAGGTGGCGGCAATCGGCATCACCAACCAGCGCGAAACCACTGTGGTATGGGATAAGGAAACCGGTCGGCCGGTGTATAACGCTGTCGTCTGGCAGTGCCGCCGCAGCACCGAGATCTGCGCGCAACTCAAGCGTGACGGCCATGAAGAGTACATCCGCGAAGCCACTGGCCTGGTCACCGACCCTTACTTCTCCGGCACCAAGCTCAAGTGGATCCTCGACAACGTCGAAGGTGCCCGCGAACGTGCCGAACGCGGGGAACTGCTGTTCGGCACCGTCGATACCTGGCTGATCTGGAAATTTTCCGGTGGCAAGGTGCATGTCACCGACTACACCAACGCCTCGCGCACGCTGATGTTCAACATCCACAGCCTGCAGTGGGACGACAAGCTGCTGGAAATCCTCGGCATCCCGCGGCAGATGCTGCCTGAAGTGCGTCCATCGTCGGAAGTCTATGGCCATACCAAGAGCGGCATCGCCATCGCCGGTATCGCTGGCGACCAGCAATCGGCACTGTTTGGCCAGATGTGCGTGGAGCCGGGTCAGGCCAAGAACACCTACGGCACCGGCTGTTTCCTGCTGATGAATACCGGCGACAAAGCCGTGCGGTCTTCTCACGGCCTGCTCACCACCATCGCCTGTGGCCCGCGCGGCGAAGTGGCCTATGCCCTGGAAGGCGCGGTATTCAACGGCGGCTCCACCGTCCAGTGGCTGCGCGATGAGCTGAAGATCGTCAACGACGCGCTGGACACCGAGTACTTCGCCAGCAAAGTCAAGGACAGCAACGGCGTGTACCTGGTGCCTGCCTTCACCGGTTTGGGTGCCCCGTACTGGGACCCGTACGCGCGGGGTGCGCTGTTTGGCCTGACTCGTGGGGTGAAGGTCGACCACATCATCCGCGCCGCGTTGGAGTCAATCGCCTACCAGACCCGCGACGTCCTCGACGCCATGCAGCAGGACTGCGGCGAGCGCCTCTCGGAACTGCGTGTCGACGGTGGCGCAGTGGCCAACAACTTCCTCATGCAGTTCCAGGCCGACATCCTCGGCACCTGCGTGGAGCGCCCGAAGATGCGCGAAACCACCGCCCTCGGTGCCGCCTACCTGGCGGGCCTGGCCTGTGGTTTCTGGGGCAGCCTGGACGAGCTACGCGACAAGGCGATCATCGAGCGCGAGTTCAGCCCGCAGCTGGACGACACCCAGAAAGAGAAACTGTACGCCGGCTGGAAAAAGGCCGTCGACCGCACCCGTGACTGGGAAGATCACGAGGCGTAACACAGGTTGGGGCCGCCAGGCGGCCCCAATGGTCCACTGGCCGTCATCCCTTTCCTACGGCATCATTGCAGAATTTGTCCGGCTGCCCCCAAGGACCGCCCATGAATCTGCCCCCACGCCAACAACAAATCCTCGAACTGGTGCGCGAACGCGGCTACGTCAGTATCGAAGAAATGGCCCAGCTGTTCATTGTCACGCCGCAAACCATCCGGCGCGACATCAACCTGCTTGCCGAGCTCAACCTCCTGCGCCGCTACCATGGCGGTGCGGCTTATGATTCGAGCATCGAAAACACCGCCTATGCGATGCGCGCCGACCAGATGCGCGATGAAAAGCAGCGCATCGCCGAAGCCGTGGCCAGGCAGATTCCCGACCATGCCTCGCTATTCATCAACATCGGCACCACCACCGAATCGATCGCCCGGGCGTTGCTCAATCACAACCAGCTGAAGGTCATCACCAACAACCTGCACGTGGCTGCGATCCTGGCGGCCAAGGATGATTTCGAGGTGCTGGTGGCCGGCGGCACGGTACGTCGCGATGGGGGTGTGGTGGGCCAGGCCAGCGTCGACTTCATTAGTCAGTTCAAGGTCGACTACGCCCTGGTCGGTATCAGCGGCATCGATGAAGACGGCAGCCTGCTGGACTTCGACTACCAGGAAGTCCGGGTTTCGCAGGCGATCATCGCCAACGCCCGGCAAGTCATTCTCGCGGCAGACTCCAGCAAGTTCGGGCGCAACGCCATGGTGCGCATGGGTTCGATCAGCATGGTCGACTGCCTGGTGACCGACCAGACACCTATGCCTGGCCTCACCCAACTGCTCAACCAGTACAAGATCCGTCTGGACGTGGTCTAGGCCGCAAGTGGGTCGCTGCAGCGACCCACTCATTTTCATAAATGTTCATTTTGTTGTCATCTGATCAGTTTTTTCTATAAAGACTGACTGGCGATGGCGCTTCTCTTGCGCTAGTATTTTCGGAAACGAACATTAATGTTCACTTTCGATGTGAACAACCCCAGGAGGCCTTGCCCGTGTCCCAGCCCGTTTCGTCCCAGCCCCCACTTGCCGACTGCTACGACCTCGCCGTGATCGGCGGCGGCATCAATGGCGTGGGCATCGCTGCCGATGCGGCGGGGCGCGGCCTGAACGTCTTCCTTTGCGAGAAGGACGATCTGGCGCAACACACCTCTTCGGCCAGCAGCAAGCTGATCCACGGCGGCCTGCGTTACCTGGAACACTACGAGTTCCGCCTGGTGCGTGAAGCGCTGGCCGAGCGTGAGGTACTGCTGGCCAAGGCCCCGCACATCGTCAAGCCGATGCGCTTCGTCTTGCCGCATCGCCCTCACCTGCGCCCGGCCTGGATGATTCGCGCCGGTCTGTTCCTCTACGATCACCTGGGCAAGCGCAAGCGCCTGGGCGCGTCGCGCAGCCTGCGCTTCGGCCCGGGCTACCCACTCAAGCCTGAGATCACCCGCGGTTTCGAATACGCCGACTGCGCCGTGGACGATGCCCGCCTAGTCGTGCTTAACGCGATGGCCGCTCGCGAGAATGGCGCGCACATCCACACGCGCACCCGCTGCCTGCGCGCCGAGCGTATCGATGGTCTTTGGCAGGTCGACCTGCAGCAGGCTGACGGCACCCTGCGCAGTATCCGTGCCCGCGCCTTGGTCAACGCGGCGGGGCCATGGGTCGCCAGCTTCATCAAGGACGATCTGAAGCTCGATGCCCCCTACGGGATCCGCCTGATTCAAGGCAGCCACATCATCGTCCCACGCCTGTACGAAGGTGAACATGCCTACATCCTGCAGAACGAAGACCAGCGCATTGTCTTCTGCATCCCTTACCTGGATCGTTTCACGCTGATTGGCACCACTGACCGTGAATACAGCGGTGATCCGGCCAAGGTGGCAATCACCGACCAAGAAACCGACTACCTGCTTAAAGTGGTCAACGAGCACTTCAATCAGCCGCTGAGTCGCGCCGACATCCTGCACACCTATTCCGGCGTACGCCCGCTGTGCAACGACGAATCCGACAACCCCTCGGCAGTCACCCGCGACTACACTTTGGCGCTGTCTGCCGAGACAGGCCAGGCCCCCTTGCTTTCGGTGTTTGGTGGCAAGCTGACCACATACCGCAAGCTGGCCGAGTCGGCCATGGCCGAACTCAAACCTTTCTTCACCCAGATGCGCAGTAGCTGGACCGCTTCTGCAGCGCTGCCAGGTGGCGAGCACATGACCACCAGCCAGGCACTGACGGATGCAATCCTAGCCCGCCACGGCTGGTTGGCAGCCGACATCGCCAGACGTTGGGCCCACACCTATGGAAGCCGCACCTGGGCGCTACTCGAAGGCGTCGAAGGGCCGCAAGACCTGGGCCAGTCGATCGGTGGTGGGCTGTTCAGCCGCGAAGTGGATTACTTGTGCCGTGAAGAGTGGGCCGTCGATGTCGACGACATCCTCTGGCGTCGAACCAAGCTGGGCTTGTTCATCACCGCTGAAGAACGCAAGGGGTTGGAGGAATATCTCCAGCGCGCCAAGCCCGTAGCGGCACGCACCTGCGCAGCCTGAGGCGCGAATGCCCTGCCGCCGACGAAGGAGGCGGCAGGGCGAATGCCTCAAGGATGCAGGCGCTGATAGAGCTCCCGCACCAGCGGCAGCAACAGTGCCTGCTGAGCAGCTTCAAAATCGTCACCCAGCGCCGCGCTTTGCGTTCTCAGGGTTTCTTCATTGATCTTTCCGGCAGCGGTATCCTCAGTGAGCTGGTCGAGACGCTTGTAGAACGGCTCATTGATTTCCTCGAACCGCTTTGGCGCCAGGCGCAACGCCTCTTGCTTCCAGAACGGACGTTCACTCAAAGACCGCATCAACACGTCGTCATTTTCGACCGCAAGCACCTGGGCCTTGACCCGCTGCAGGTCACCACGCGACACATGCGCGTGCACGGCGTAGTGCATCTTGCGCGTCAGCACCGGCAGCTCCAGCTCATTGGCCAGATTCACTCGAAAATAAAGAATGATCTCCACCGGATCCACGATGTTGGTCGCACGCTGCAGAAGGGCCTGTTCGTGCTCCAAGGCCAACTGGTTTACCTGATCCAGGCGCCATAGGCCACGGCCATGTTTCCAGATCGCCGAGTCAAGCTGGTCCATGGGGACTTGATCGAGTGGTCGCTCAGCTGCCAGGTTTACCTCCATCTGATCGAGGATGAGCAGCAACTGATCCGCGCAAGTACGAGGGCCCGAGGCTTCCTCGAACAAGCGGACACGCATGCTTTCATGTTGCTCGCAGTATTCGAGGATGTCCCAGACGCGCCTGCGGTAATGAATGGGCCATCGCTTGAAATCTGCCTGCCCCGCGAAGTCGGCGAGAAACTGGAACAAGCCATCGGAACCCGGCTCTTCACGCAACCGCTGCCATAGTTGACTGCGCTGCGGGATGGATTCAGAACCGATCCAGCGATCACGCAACGACTCATTAACGCTACGATGTCGATACGAAGCACTGCCGCGCTGGCCAGCTACCACAACGCCAGCCGCTTCATCCAGCAAGGTTGCACTCGTCTGATCCAAGGGATTGTCATGCAGTGACAGGGACTCGATGCGCCCGCGGAGCGTTTCCAGATCATCCTGTATCTGGCGGATCTGATTATCACGAAGGTCCAGCCGCGCCCACTGTGGGAGTTCGCGCGGGAGATCACGCAAGCCGGTCGCTCTGAGGCTGATATTGCTGAGGTATATCAATCTGGACAGGTTCGGCGCGCGTCCCAGCGGATTATGGCTCAGGTTGAGCAGACGAAGATTGCGCAATGCCGACAGACGCTGGTTACCCGCGCTGTTGATTTCGATCTGATTGTGTCCCAGGTGCAGTTGTCTCAGTTGCGTCAAGCGCTCGACCCCTGATGGTATCCAGGCAAGCCGATTGCCTGTCAGGTCCAACTCCACCAGATTGGGGAAGCGTGACAGGAAATCACTGTCGATATCAGCCAGCTCCATGTCACGCAGCGTCAGCCGTAACACATGCCCGTAGCTGATGTCCTGGGGCAAGGTGGGCAAGCTGCCCACGCGTTCACCTTCGATAGCCAGCACGTACTCACCGCCATCATTGATGATTTTTCGTCGCCAACTCCTGCGAAATTGGTTCGCCACGCGCTGCCGACGGGCGGCATCCCGGGGGTGTTGCCAACCTCCTCGCCAGTCATCGAGCGCCGTGCGCAACCGGCTCAGTTGGTCCTGCAGTTCTGCATAGTGTTCCCAAAGCCCGACCCGTTGACGCATGAGCTCCAGCAGATACGCCTGCAACTGATCATCGTCGAGTGTTGGGTAAATCCGCTGGATCCCTCGCCGGATCGCCTGCCTGCCACCCTCTGACCTTCCACTGAGTTCGTAGCCAAGACGACCATCGCCGAAGCGCCGCGGCGGTCGCCACCCGCGGCCGATCGGCACTAGGCCCAGCAGGCTGGCGGCATTGTCGCGGTTCAGCTGTGCAAGCCGGGCTAGACGTCCACCCAGTGCGTGCTCATCCAGCGTTGCACTGGCCAGGATCAGACGCTGAGGAGGGCTCAAGCTCTGCATCAGGCTACCCAGTAAAGTAACGGGTTCCCCTGCCCCAGATTGCGACACGTAGCCCGCCGACGTGCGCAGGATCAGTGTGACCTCGCCAGCCTGCGCCGAGCCCCACGAGGCCCGCAGCTCACCCGAAGGGCTGCCCTCTCGTATCTCCACCCTGACGTCTTCGGGCCAAGGGGCCAGTGTATCGAGCAGGCCGAGGGCCAGCTGCTCGGTATCGACATTGGCGGCACGCGCCAAACGCAAGCCTGCACAGGCTCGGTCGATGCGGTTGTCGCGGACTCGCCAACGCGCGCGCTCCATCACGCTCAACGGTAGCCGCTTGGTGTCCAACAGTCTTTGCTGCTCGGTACTGGAGGTGTGCCCGAGTATCTCGCGAGCGTCTCCCAAAGTAAGCCTGGGAAACTGGCGCATCAGCAGCGTTGCTTCGGAGTCTGCCGCCGGCCAGCGATCATGTAGCAACGTATCCAGGGCAGCGCCGCGCAACTGCGGCTGCTGCTGGTGAGCGCTATACAATTCGTGGGCCTCGATCAATCTCGCGGGCGCTTGTGCTTCCTCCGTCAGCAAGCGGCGTAAAGCGCTGGCGTCAAAGCACGTCACGGTCATCAGGTGGTCAGTGGTTTCGTCATCGATATCGGCCAGTCGCCCACCAAATCCTCGGAGCAACTGGCGCTCGCTTTCGATGTATTGCGGTTGGATGGGGGTTTGCGTCAAGCGCAGCGCACCCGATGCTTGCCGCACGGGTGTCAGGCTGTCCACGGCCGCGAAACGATCGAAGACCTGGACTGCCATCGAGCTGCCTTTGGCGATCAAGGCATTCACCAGCACCGTCTGTGCCACGTTGATGACATGCTCCAGTGCCTGCTTGCGATCACCAAGCTCCCAGCTTTCATACCCCTCATAGATCTCATCGGCAATCTGCACACCCATCACCGCCAGCAAAACGTCCCCCAACACCGGTACAAAGAGGGCGGCAAGCCCGAGCAAGCCGAAACCCAGCTCCGTATAGCCCGCTAGGCGTCGGCGCCGGTCTTCTGCGTCTTCTTCCCCGGTGGGGACCGCCAGGACCCGCGCATCGTCGAACAACTTGTTGATCTGCAGCGCGCGCAAGTGCTCGCGCAAGTGAGTGGTAATCGGCAAGTGACGGCCATCGAGCTGCATTGGCGAAGCTGTGCTTCCGACGAGTTCGAGTAAGGCGCCAGCAAAACTGACCCGATCACGCTCGCTGAGAAAACGGTAAAAAAAGGTACGATAATCCGCGTCGCGCAGCCTTACCGCCAACGCGGTATAGAGCGCCTCCCATGATGCGTAACAGGCCACAGGCTGGTGTGGATCGCTCGGAATCCAAAGGATGACTGCCTGCAAAGGGGCATCGGCGTCAGAGCGTATTTCCAATGACACGACGCCGCGTATGCATTTTCCCAGCAAATACATCTGCCGGGCATCGACCTGTCCAGGCAGTGCCGGGACCTGCGGTTTTTCGGCAAACAGTGGCAACACGCACAGGAAACTATCCTCGTCCAGGATCCCTTTCAGCGCGGCTATGCGCATGGCGACTTCGAAGTGGGCCAACTGGCTTTCCTCGAACAGTCGCTCCACCGCCTGGGCGGCCTGACCCGACGCGTCGAGCGGCCTGAGGCGAGACGCGAGCAGTGCCTGATACTGCCCTCCCACATCCACCTCGCGACACAGACCCGCAAAGGCATTGAAGCTGATTGGAATCAGACTCCCATCAACGTTGCGCAACTCGCCTTTGAGCTGGATCGAAGGCCGTGTTTCGCTCACATGAAAATTGTGCAATGCAGCGGCCAGCAACCTGCGAGATGATTTGCGCACGATCTCTTGCCTGGGCAGGTTGGGTGCGGCAGTCGGTGCCTGGACCCGCTGTGCGGTATGCAAGGTGCCACGCCTCAGGTCGGCGTTGGTCACACCCCGCTGCACCAACGCCGCCTGTAACAGCGGCTCGGCAAATACGTCGGGCGCTGGAATGCCATGGATGAGCACGCCCAGGCGGCCCGCCGCTTCTTCTTGCCTGACCAGCGCCGCATGCAGTGAAACCAGGCGTTCGACCTTGTCGCCAGCGCTGAGCCAGGCGGGTAACCGTTGTGCAATGAAAGTATCGATAGAATCTGGATCGAATGCAGATTGAGTCATGCCAAGGCTCCGTGATAAGTAGCCCCCATCTCACCTGACTGCTCACAGAAAGGGTGTTACTTAGATCTGGTGCCTACGCCCCATCCATTCGGATTTCCGAACGCCATGTTCACGCGCGTTCGGATATTCGTTCATTAGTGACTTCGCCATTTCTTGAAAAACCTTTGAACCTCTCGGTTTCAAGGCCGTTATCATGAGAATCAGGGCTTGGCACGACTCATGCTCTACACTTGGTAGCCGAATGCTCTCGCTTCTTGCGGTATTCGTTGAACGAAGAGTCCGCCAACGGCTCCATAAAAAAAACAAACACGTCGAGGAAAATTTGATGCGCATCGTTCGTCAATTGCTGGGCGCCGCCATCGCGGCTGCAGTCATCGCTTCGCCAGCCATGGCCGAAGAACTCACCGGCACCCTGAAGAAGATCAAGGACTCGGGCACCATTACCCTGGGGCACCGCGACTCCTCCATTCCGTTTTCCTACCTGGCTGGCAAGCCGGAGCCTGTGGGCTACTCCCACGACATCCAGCTGGCCGTTGTTGATGCCCTGAAAAAGCAACTGGGCACCGACATCAAGGTCAAGTACAACCTGGTCACCTCCCAGACTCGCATCCCGCTGGTACAGAACGGCACCGTCGACCTTGAGTGCGGCTCCACCACCAACAACGTCGAGCGCCAGCAGCAAGTCGGCTTCTCTGTCGGCATCTTCGAAGTCGGCACGCGCCTGCTGACCAAGGTCAAGGATGGTCAGCCCTCCTACAAGGACTTCCCGGACCTGGCGGGCAAGAACGTGGTGACCACCGCCGGTACTACCTCCGAGCGCATCCTCAAGGCGATGAACGCCGACAAGCAAATGAAGATGAACGTGATTTCCGCCAAGGACCACGGTGAAGCCTTCAACATGCTCGAAAGCGGCCGCGCCGTGGCCTTCATGATGGACGACGCCCTGCTGGCCGGTGAAATGGCCAAGGCACGCAAGCCGTCCGACTGGGTCATCACCGGTACCCCTCAGTCGTACGAGATCTACGGCTGCATGGTGCGCAAGGAAGATGCCGCGTTCAAGAAAGCAGTCGACGAGGCCATCGTTGCCTACTTCAAATCGGGCGAGGTCAACAAGAGCTACGACAAGTGGTTCAGTCAGCCAATCCCGCCAAAAGGCCTGAACCTGCAGTTCCCGATGAGCGATGAGCTGAAAAAACTGATCGCCGAGCCGACCGACAAGGCCGCGGACGAGAAGAAGTCCTGATCCTCAGCAAATAGTGGCCTGGTGCTCACGAGCACGAATCAATTCTGCAGGCCACTCATTAGTGTCTAACCTTTCATCCGAGGGCGCATGCCGCCCTTGGATGCTCGAAGGTGCCCGTGAAACAACCGTCTGAGGGGAAATCCCGATGAATTACAACTGGGACTGGGGCGTGTTCTTCAAGTCCACCGGCGTGGGCAGCGAAACCTATCTGGACTGGTACATCACCGGCCTGGGCTGGACCATCGCCATCGCCATCACCGCCTGGATCATCGCGCTGTTGCTGGGGTCTGTCCTCGGCGTCATGCGTACCGTGCCCAACCGCTTGGTATCGGGTATCGCCACGGCGTATGTGGAACTGTTCCGCAACGTGCCGCTGCTGGTGCAGCTGTTCATCTGGTACTTCCTGGTACCGGATTTGCTGCCCGAGGGCCTGCAGGAATGGTTCAAGCAAGACCTCAACCCGACCACGTCGGCCTTGATCAGCGTGGTCATCTGCCTCGGCCTGTTCACCGCCGCACGGGTCTGCGAACAAGTGCGTACCGGCATCCAGGCGCTGCCCAAGGGGCAGGAAGCCGCTGCCCGCGCGATGGGTTTCAGCCTGCCGCAAATCTATAACAACGTACTGCTGCCGCAGGCGTACCGGATCATCATTCCGCCGCTTACCTCCGAGTTTCTCAACGTCTTCAAGAACTCTTCGGTGGCCTCGCTGATCGGCCTGATGGAACTGCTCGCGCAAACCAAACAGACCGCCGAGTTCTCCGCCAACCTGTTCGAGGCGTTCACCCTGGCCACGCTGATCTACTTCACCCTGAACATGGGCCTGATGCTGCTCATGCGCATGGTCGAGAAGAAAGTCGCCGTGCCTGGCCTGATTTCCGTGGGGGGCAAGTAAATGGAAATGGATTTCAGCGAAATCATCCCTGCCCTGCCCGCCCTCTGGGAAGGCATGGTCATGACCCTCAAGCTGATGGTCATGGGCGTGGTTGGCGGTATCGCGCTGGGTACTGTCCTGGCCCTGATGCGCCTGTCGTCGAGCAAACTGCTGTCGCGGGTGGCTGGCGCCTACGTCAACTACTTCCGCTCGATCCCGCTGCTGCTGGTGATCACCTGGTTCTACCTGGCGGTGCCGTTCGTGCTCCGCTGGATCACCGGTGAGGACACCCCGGTGGGTGCCTTCACCTCCTGCGTGGTCGCCTTCATGATGTTCGAGGCCGCGTACTTCTGCGAAATCGTCCGTGCTGGGGTGCAGTCGATCTCCAAGGGCCAGATGGGCGCCGCGCAAGCGCTGGGCATGAACTACGCGCAGACCATGCGCCTGATCATCCTGCCCCAGGCGTTCCGCAAGATGACCCCGCTGCTGCTGCAGCAGAGCATCATCCTGTTCCAGGACACCTCGCTGGTGTACACCGTGGGCCTGGTCGACTTCCTCAACTCGGCACGCTCCAACGGCGACATCATCGGGCGCTCCCATGAGTTCCTGATCTTCGCCGGGGTCGTCTACTTCCTCATCAGCTTCTCCGCTTCGTGGCTGGTCAAGCGCCTGCAAAAAAGGATCACCGTATGATTTCCATCAAGAACGTCAACAAGTGGTACGGCGACTTCCAGGTACTGACCGACTGCAGCACCGAGGTCAAGAAAGGCGAAGTGGTGGTGGTCTGCGGACCTTCGGGCTCGGGTAAATCCACGCTGATCAAGTGCGTCAACGCCCTGGAGCCGTTCCAGAAGGGTGACATCGTGGTCGATGGCACTTCGATCGCCGACCCGAAGACCAACCTGCCGAAGCTGCGTTCACGCGTGGGCATGGTGTTCCAGCACTTCGAGCTGTTCCCGCACCTGACCATCACGGAAAACCTGACCATCGCCCAACGCAAGGTACTCGGCCGCAGCGAGGCGGAAGCCACCAAGAAGGGCCTGGCCCTGCTCGATCGCGTCGGCCTCAGTGCCCACGCCAAGAAACACCCTGGCCAGCTCTCCGGTGGCCAGCAGCAGCGCGTGGCGATTGCTCGCGCGCTGGCCATGGACCCGATCGTCATGCTGTTCGACGAACCGACCTCGGCACTGGACCCGGAAATGGTCAGCGAAGTACTGGACGTGATGGTGCAACTGGCCCACGAAGGGATGACCATGATGTGCGTGACCCACGAGATGGGCTTCGCGCGCAAGGTCGCCAACCGGGTCATTTTCATGGACAAGGGCAGCATCATCGAGGACTGCACCAAGGAAGAGTTCTTCGGTGACCAAAGTGCCCGCGACCAACGCACCCAGCACTTCCTCAGCAAGATCCTGCAACACTAAGACGGCCAACGTTTCCGCTGCTCCGGGTTCCTCCGGGCAGCGGATGCTGGTCGTGACAAGGCCACTGTGATGAAATGCGACCCCTCGCTACTTCTCCCTGCCAAGCCTGCCGTGAAATCCCGCCTGATCCGCCAATTGCTGTTGCCGCCCCTGATCATCCTGTTGATGGTCGGCTTAGGCATGGCTGGCTACCTGATCAGCGAAAGCAACGGCATCCGCACCCTCAGCGAAAACGGCGAGCGCGCACTTGAATTGCACGCGCGCACGGTTGAGAGCGAAATCAGCAAGTACACCTATTTGCCCAGTCTGCTGGAGCTGGAAGACAGCGTCTCGCAACTACTGACCGACCCCGACGGCGGCCCCCGCCAGGCCGTCAACGAATACCTCGAAGGCCTGAACCGCCGCAGCCGCAGCCGGGCGATCTTCGTCCTCGATACCAATGGTCGCGTGCAGGCCACCAGCAACTGGCGCGATGCCGATTCGTTCCTCGGTGAAGACCTGTCGTTCCGCGCCTACTTCCAGACCGCCGTGCGCGGCGAGCCGGGCCGCTTCTACGGCATCGGCAGCACCACCGGCGAAGCGGGCTACTACCTGGCCCATGGCCTGGAAGAGCATGGCAAGATCATTGGCGTGGCGGTGATCAAGGTGCGTCTCGACACCCTGGAGGAGCGCTGGCAGCGCGCCCGTCTGGAAGCCTTCGTCAGCGACGAAAATGGCATCATCATCCTTTCCAGCGACCCGGCGCGACGGCTGAAATCGGTGCGCCCGCTGACCCCGCAAATCAAGGAACGCCTGGCGCGCAGCCTGCAGTATTACTGGTGGCCGCTCAACGAACTGGAGCCGCTGGCCCGCGAGACGCTGGCCGATGGGGTAGAGAAACTGACCTTCCCGGCCAATAGCGAAACCGCCCACGGCAAGGCCCACGAAGTGGCTTACCTGGCGCAGACCCGGCGCCTGGTCGATACCCCGTGGCATTTCACCCTGCTCACCCCCTTGCAGGACCTGCGTCGCGAATCGATGGTGCAAGGCATCCTGGTCGGCGTGGCGTTCGCCCTGCTGGCGATTCTCGCCATCGCCTGGAACGAGCGGCGCAAGGTAATTGCCACCCGCCTGGCTGCCCGCGAGGCGCTGGAAGAGGCTAACAGCCAGCTGGAGCGGCGCATCGCCGACCGTACCGCCGACCTGCGCGCCAGCAACGAACGCCTCAAGGGGCAGATCCGCGAGCGCCGCCACGCCGAGCAGACCTTGCGTCATGCCCAGGACGAACTGGTGCAGGCCGGCAAGCTGGCGGCCATTGGGCAGATGTCCACCAGCATTGCCCACGAACTCAACCAACCGTTGGCGGCGCTGCGTACCTTGTCCGGCAACACCGTGCGTTTCCTCGAACGCGGCGCACTGGAAACCGCCAGCACCAACCTGCGCACCATGAACGACCTGATCGACCGCATGGGCCGCATCACCGCCAGCCTGCGCTCGTTCGCCCGGCGTGGCGACGACAGCGGTCAGGCTTCGCTGGCCAAGGCCGTGGAGGCCAGCTTGCAGGTGCTGGCCAACCGCATCAGCGGTTGCCACCTGAAGCTGCACAGCCAGTTCGATGACCAGCAGCTGGCCATCGACCAGACCCGCCTTGAGCAGATTCTGGTCAACCTGATCGGCAACGCCCTCGACGCCATGTCCACCGTGCCACTGCCTGAACTGTGGCTGGAGGGCGAGCTGCAAGGTGACAAGTATCGCCTGCGAGTACGCGATAATGGCCACGGCATCGATGCCGAGGCGCGCAAGCATCTGTTCGAACCTTTCTTCACCACAAAACCGGGCGAGCACGGCCTGGGCCTGGGCCTGACCCTGTCGGCGAGCCTTGCCGCCGCCGCCAAGGGCAGCCTCAACGTCGAGCACCCGGTCAGCGGCGGGACGGCCTTCGTCCTCGCCCTGCCGCTGGTCTCCCCTCCTAACGAATCGGCAGAGCACCCATGAACCAAGCGCCACTTACTGTCTTGATCGTCGAAGACGACCCGCATGTGCTGCTCGGCTGCCAACAGGCGCTGGCCCTTGAAGACATCGCCTGTGAGGGTGTCGGCAGTGCTGAGCAGGCCCTGGAACGCATTGGTGATGACTTCGCCGGCATTGTCGTCAGCGACATCCGCCTGCCCGGCATCGACGGCCTGGAACTGCTCAACCGCCTCAAGGCGCGTGATCGCAGCCTGCCGGTGGTGCTGATCACCGGCCATGGCGACATCGACATGGCGGTCGGTGCCATGCGCAACGGCGCTTACGACTTCATGGAGAAGCCTTTTTCGCCGGAACGCCTGGTCGACGTCGTACGCCGCGCCCTTGAGCAGCGCGGGCTGTCGCGTGAGGTGGTGGCCCTGCGCCGCCAGTTGGTCGAACAGAGCAGCCTGGAGGGCCGCATCATTGGCCGCTCGCCCGCGATGGAACATTTGCGGGAACTGATCGCCAACGTCGCCGACACTTCGGCCAACGTGCTGATCGAAGGCGAGACCGGTACCGGCAAAGAACTGGTTGCCCGATGCCTGCACGACTTCAGCCGCCGGCAGGGCCAACCCTTCGTCGCGCTGAACTGCGGCGGCCTGCCGGAAAACCTCTTTGAAAGCGAGATCTTCGGCCACGAAGCCAACGCCTTCACCGGCGCGGGCAAGCGCCGCATCGGCAAGATCGAACACGCCAACGGCGGCACGCTGTTCCTCGACGAGGTCGAGAGCATGCCGATCAACCTGCAGATCAAACTGCTGCGGGTACTGCAGGAGCGCACCCTGGAGCGTCTGGGCTCGAACCAGAGCATTGCGGTCGATTGCCGGGTGATCGCCGCAACCAAGGCCGACCTCGATGCCCTCGGCCAGAGCGGGCAGTTCCGTAGCGACCTGTACTATCGCCTGAACGTTGTGACCCTGGAATTGCCGCCGCTGCGCGAGCGCCGCGAAGATATCCTGCAGCTGTTCGAGCATTTCCTGCAGCAGTCGGCGCTGCGCTTCGACCGCGAGACGCCGACGCTCGACAGCCAGACCTTGTCGCGCCTGATGGCCCACGATTGGCCGGGCAACGTGCGTGAGTTGCGCAACGTGGCCGAGCGTTATGCCTTGGGTTTACCCGCCTTCAAGAAAGGCCCGAGCGGTGGCGCCAGCCAGGGCCTGGGCTTCGCCGAGGCGGTTGAAGCCTTCGAGCGCAACCTGCTCAGCGATGCCCTGCAGCGCACTGGCGGCAACCTCAGCCAGGCCAGCCAGGAGCTGGGCATGGCCAAGACCACGCTGTTCGACAAGGTGAAGAAGTACGGGCTTGGCTGAGATCCCCGTGGGAACAACTGCCTTCCACAAAACATAGAAAGCTGCGCGATCCCTGTGGGAGCGGGCTTGTCCCGCGAACACGTGCGAAGCCCGTGCCATCCAGCGCGGTGCCTGCTTCGCGGCAGAAGCCGCTCCCACAGGTGTGTTCAAAGACCAGCTATATGCGTGACATCCTGCCGATGCGACTGCAGGTAGGGCAGCACCGCCCCCAGCAAAGGCGCCTTGAATTCCTCCTGGAAACGATGCGCCAGCCCCGGAATCAGCCGCAACTGGCTTCCTTGAATATGCGCCGCCAAGTGCACCCCATGCATCACCGGCAGCAACGGATCGGCCGTGCCATGCACCACCAGGGTCGGCACGCGTAACTGGTTTAGCAGCGCTACCCGGCTTGGTTCGGCGAGGATCGCCATGATCTGGCGTTTGGCGCCATCGGGATTGAACGCTCGGTCATACGCCAGCGCAGCCTGCTGTAACAGTGCAGCCCGATCATCGCGCACCTCCGGGCTGCCTAAAGCCGCCAGCAAGTCGGCCTGCTGCTCGATGGCCACTTCCCGATTCGGTGCGCTGCGACGGGCCAACAGTTGCACCAGGGCAGGGGCCGGCGCCGGCAGGCCTGCTGCGCCAGAACTGGACATCACCAGCGTCAGGCTGCGCACCCGCTCCGGCGCCATCGCCGCCATGTGCTGGGCGATCATGCCGCCCATGCTGACACCCAATACGTGAAATTGCCGTATGCCCAATGAATCCATCAGGCCCAGCCCATCTCCCGCCATGTCGGTCAGGGTGTAGGGCGCTGCAACTGGAAACCCCAGCTTGTAGCGCAGTAGCTCGACCGTCAGGTTGGCCGAAGGTGGCAGTTGATTCCAACGTGAAAGGCCGACATCGCGATTATCATAGCGAATGACCCGGAAACCCTGCCGGCATAAGGCCTCGACCACATCGTCCGGCCAATGGATCAGTTGCCCACCCAGGCCCATGACCAGCAACAACGCCGGGTCGCGGGGCGCACCGACGCTCTGGTACACCAGGCTCAGGTCACCCAGCTCAGCCCGTTGAACCGGTACATGAGCATCACAACGCTGATCGGCGAACGTCGCCGGAACGCTGACAAGTAAGCAGAAAAACAGCAAAAAAGCCCGCATGAAAGAAACACCAGAATGCAGATCCCCAGTAGAGCGCGAGTCTGATGAATTTCATTCTATCGCGCTGCCACAGTTCGGTGACAGTTTGATGAACCCTGCCGAGCGGTGTGGCACAAGGTCCAGTCGACAGCACCGGCAACATGAGAGAAACTCAACTCATTCCCTGCTTACTAGAAAATTATCTCTCGGAGTCAGCCGTGCTGGAGATGCGCCACCTGAAAACCCTTCATGCCCTACGTGAGGCCGACAGCCTGGTGGAAGCCGCAGAGCGTCTGCACCTGACCCAATCGGCGCTGTCGCACCAATTCAAGGAGCTGGAAGAACGCCTGGGCCTGCCGCTGTTCGTGCGCAAGAGCAAACCGATCCGTTTCACCAGCGCCGGCCTGCGCCTGCTGCAACTGGCCGATGCCACCCTGCCGCTGCTGCGCGGTGCCGAGCGTGACATCGCGCGCCTGGCCGGTGGTACCGCCGGGCGCCTGCACATGGCCATCGAATGCCACAGCTGCTTCCAATGGCTGATGCCGACCATCGACCAGTTCCGCGATGCCTGGCCTGAGGTGGAGCTGGACCTGGCCTCGGGCTTCGCCTTTGCCCCGCTCCCTGCCTTGGCCCGTGGTGACCTGGATCTGGTGGTCACCTCCGACCCCCTCGATCTGGCCGGCATCACCTATGTGCCACTGTTCACCTATGAAGCCATGCTCGCCGTGGCCAATCAGCATCCGCTGGCCAGCAAGCCCTATATGGTGCCTCAGGATCTACTGGACCAGACGCTGATCACCTACCCGGTGGAACGCGACCGGCTGGATATCTTCACCCGCTTCCTGGAGCCGGCCGACATCGAACCGGCCGCCGTGCGCACGTCGGAGCTGACGGTGATGATGATGCAACTGGTGGCCAGCGGCCGCGGTGTGTGCGGCATGCCGCACTGGGCGCTGCACGAGTACAGTTCACGCGGTTACGTGAAGGGCAAGCGCCTGGGCGAGAAAGGCCTGTTCGCCACGCTCTATGCGGCCGTGCGCACCGACATGCTCGATGCGCCGTACATGCGCGACTTCCTGCTGACCGCCAAGGACACGTCGTTCGCCACCCTTGATGGAGTCAGCGCAGTACGCTGACGGCCTGACGGTACAGCGGCAGGATCAAATCGCGGGTCAGTGGCGCCAGCTCCAACACTGGCGCCTCGTCAGCTGCCAGCCACACCACTTCCTCGATTTCTGCCGCCGGAACCACGGCCTCGGCGCTGTCGACACGGTACAACTCAGCCTGCACTTCAAAGCCAGGCTCGTTGGCCGCCGGCGCGCTGAAGCGCCCCAGGTGCACGGCCTGGGCCGGGTCGATGCGCAGGCCTAGCTCCTCGTGCAGCTCACGTACCAGTGCCTCTACCGGCGACTCACCGGCATCGATCTTGCCGCCTGGCTGCATGAACGCCTGGGTACCGCGCTTGCGCACCAGCAGGGTGCGGCCTTGCGGGTCGATCAACAGGGCGGCGGCGATACGGATGGTGTCAGGCATGCGGGTATTCTCGGGCGGTTCGGGGCGGGCAAGGATCACATGATGAGGTATTCCAGGCAACCGACCTGCTGGCAGACGAACGGCCACTTGCCAAGCCGCCAGTCAGCCGCCATAACCAACACATGAACCTGCCCGCCCATCAGCACCCGGTGCTGGAACTGTTCCATCCCGCCGTCGGCACCTGGTTCCGTCGCCATTTCGCCACGGTCACCGACGCCCAGGCGCGTGCCTGGCCCTTGATCCATGCCCGTCAATCGATGCTGCTGGCCGCGCCGACCGGTTCTGGCAAGACTTTGAGCGCGTTTCTCGCGGTGCTCGACGAGCTGTTTCGACAAGGTCTCGAACAGGGCGGTGAATTGCCCGTGCAGACTCAGGTCGTTTACGTCTCTCCGCTCAAGGCTCTATCCAACGACATTCGCCTGAACCTGCAGGCGCCGCTCGAAGGCATCAGCCAGGCACTCGAAGCCCAGGGCCTCAAGGCGCCGCGCATCAGCACGGCCGTGCGCACCGGGGATACGCCGCAGAAAGAACGCGCAGCCATGCGTAAACGGGCGCCGCATATTCTGGTGACCACGCCGGAGTCGCTCTATGTGCTGATGGGTTCGGCCTCGGGGCGCGCGGGCTTGACCGGCGTGCACACGGTGATCGTCGATGAAATCCATGCCTTGGCCGGCAACAAGCGCGGTGCGCATCTGGCGCTGACGCTCGAGCGTCTGCAGGTGCTCGCCGGGCGGCCGTTGCGCCGCATCGGTCTGTCCGCTACCCAGCGACCTGTGGAGCGTGTGGCGCAGTTTCTGGTCGGCCACCGGCGTCCTTGCGCCATCGTCGATATCGGCCACGCACGCCAGCGCGACCTGGCCCTCGAAGTGCCGCCAGTGCCCCTGGGCGCGGTGATGGCAACGGACGTGTGGAACCTGGTCTACGACCGCCTGGCAGCCCTGGCCCGCGAACACCGCACGACCTTGGTCTTCGTCAACACCCGGCGCCTGGCCGAACGGCTCACCCGCCACCTAAGCGATCGACTGGGCAAGGAGGCCGTGGCCGCGCATCACGGCAGCCTGGCCAAAGAGTTGCGCCTGGACGCCGAGCAGCGCCTGAAGAATGGCCAGCTGCAGGTACTGGTGGCCACGGCGTCGCTGGAGCTGGGCATCGATATCGGCGATGTCGACCTGGTATGCCAGATCGCCTCACCCGGTTCGATTGCCGCCTTCCTGCAGCGGGTCGGCCGCTCGGGTCACCAGGTCGACGGCATCCCCAAAGGGCGCCTGTTCCCGACCTCACGCGATGACCTGATCGAGTGCGCCGCCCTGCTCGACTGCGTGCGCCAGGGCGAGCTCGACCAGTTGCAGATTCCCAAGGCCCCGCTGGACGTGCTCGCGCAGCAGATCGTCGCCGAAACCAGCAACCAGCCTTGGCAGGAACAGGCGCTGTTCGACTGCCTGCGGCAGGCAACGCCCTACGCCGATCTCGACATCGAGCATTACCAGGCATTGCTGCGCATGCTCGCCGAAGGCTACAACGGCCGCCAGGGCGTGCGCAGCGCCTACCTGCACCGCGATGCGGTCAGCGGTACGTTGCGCGGCCGACGGGGCAGCCAACTGACCGCCCTTACCAGTGGCGGCACCATTCCGGAAACGGCCGACTATGCCGTGCTCCTGGAGCCGCAGGCGCTCAACATCGGCAGCGTCAATGAAGACTTTGCGGTGGAAAGCATCGCCGGCGATATCTTCCAGCTGGGCAACGCCTCTTATCGCATCGTGCGGGTCGAGGCCGGCCGGGTTCGGGTCGAGGACGCCCATGGGCTGCCACCGACCATTCCGTTCTGGCTGGGTGAGGCGCCGGGGCGCAGTGACGAGTTGTCGGCTGCAGTGGCGCGCCTGCAAGCCCGCCTCGATGAACAACTGGGGCTGAGCAACGGCGAATTCGCCCCGGTGCTGGCATGGCTGCATAGCGCCTATGCGCTGGACGAGGCCTGCGCCCACCAACTGCTCGATTACCTGGGGCGCACCCGCGAAGTCCTCGGTGCCCTGCCCTCGCAGCAGACCCTGTTGATGGAGCGATTCTTCGATGAGTCCGGGGGCACCCAGCTGATCATCCATTCAACCTTCGGCAGCCGCATCAACCGCGCCTGGGGCCTGGCCCTGCGCAAACGTTTCTGCCGCACGTTCAATTTCGAATTGCAGGCGGCGGCCAGCGAAGACGCCATCGTGCTATCGCTGTCCACAAGCCACAGCTTCGAGCTCGATGAAGTCTGGCGCTACCTGTCCAGCCGCAACGCCGAGCAGGTCTTGATCCAGGCCCTGCTCGACGCCCCCTTGTTCGGCGTGCGCTGGCGCTGGAACGCGGCCGTGGCGATGGCACTGCCGCGTTTTGTGGGGGGGCGCAAGGTCGCGCCGCAGATACAGCGCATGAAAAGCGAGGACCTGATCGCCGCTGTGTTCCCCGACCAGATCGCCTGCCTGGAAAATATCGCCGGTGAACGGCAGATTCCTGATCACCCGCTGGTCGAACAAACCCTCGACGATTGCCTGCACGAAGCGATGGACAGCGATGGCTGGCTGGCCCTGTTGCAGTGCATGGAAAAAGGCGAAGTACGCCTGCTTTGCCGCGACCTGCCCGCACCTTCTCCGCTGGCATCGGCCATCCTCAATGCCAGGCCCTACGCATTCCTCGACGATGCTCCGCTGGAAGAACGTCGCACGCAGGCGGTGCTCAACCGGCGCTGGAACGAGGTGCACAGGAGCGATGACCTGGGCGCGCTGGATGCCGATGCGATCAGCGCCGTCGAGGCCGAGGCCTGGCCGCAACCCACTAGCGTCGACGAAATGCATGAAGCCTTGATGAGCCTCGGCACCATCAGCCAACACGAAGCCCAGGCCAATCCCAGCTGGGACTTGCTGCTCAGGCAACTGGTCAAGGCTGGCCGGGCCTTGCGCCTACCCGCTGAACAGCTGTGGTTGGCGCGCGAGCGCCAGAATCTGCTGCAAGCGCTGTATCCGCATTCGCGCCTGCAGCCCGCCGTCGACATGCTTGCTGGCTTCGATCAGGCCATCGACCCTGACAGTGCGCTGATCGAACTGCTGCGCGCCCGCCTGAGCGGCTACGGTCCGCAGTCCCTCACACAGATCGCCGCGCCTATCGGCAAGCCCGAAGCACATGTCGAACAGGCCCTGGCCCGCCTGGAGGCCGAAGGCTATGTCCTGCGCGGCCATTTCACCCCTGGCGTAACTCAACAACAATGGTGCGAGCGCCACCTGCTGGCGCGCATTCATCGCTACACCGTGAAACGCCTGCGCCGGGAAATCGAGCCGGTCAGCCTGCAGGACTTCATGCGTTTTCTGTTCGACTGGCAGCACCTTGCAACCGACGAACGCTTGCGCGGGCCGCAGGCGGTGGCTGAAGTACTTGAGCAGTTGCAAGGTTTCCCCGTGGCTGCCGGTGCCTGGGAAGCGGAACTGCTGCCAGCGCGAATCAAGGATTACAGCCCGCACTGGCTCGACGAGGCCTGCCGCAGTGGACAGTTTGCCTGGAGCCGCCTGGCGAATACGGTTGCCAGCACCACCTTGGCGAGCACGCCGCTGGTGCTGCTGCCGCGTGAGCATCTGGCGCTCTGGCGTAGCCTGGCACCTGCACCGACGCGAGATGAACTGGGCCCCCGTGTGCAACGCGTGCATGAGGTACTGCAAGCGCAAGGGGCGCTGTTCTTCGACGAACTGACGCACGAAGCCCATCTGTTGCCAAGCGAGCTGGAAACGGCATTGCAGGCGCTGGTCGGCGCCGGCCTGGTCGGTGCTGACAGTTTCACCGGTTTACGTAGCCTGATTACGCCAGCCGCGAAACGCTCATCGCGCAACAGCAGGCGCGGCCACCCACCATTCTCCAGCAGCATGGCCCATGCAGGGCGCTGGGCGTTGTTACGCAGGGGCGCTACCGCCGTGGACGAAAGCCAGCGCCTGGACCACATCGCCCGCAGCCTGTTGCGGCGCTATGGGGTGATCTGCTGGCGGCTTCTGGAGCGGGAAAGCGATGTGCTGCCGCCCTGGCGCGACCTGCTGCGCTGCTACCACCGGCTGGAGGCGCGTGGTGAGATTCGGGGCGGGCGCTTTATTGCCGGGTTGGCCGGGGAGCAGTTCGCCTTGCCGGAGGCGGTCGGTTTGTTACGGCAGGTGCGGCGTTGCGAACTGGATGGCACGCTGGTGGTGGTCAGCGCCAGCGACCCGCTGAACCTGATCGGGTCATTGCTGCCTGGGGCAAAGGTACCGGCAGTCAGCGGCAACCGCTTGCTGTACCGCGACGGTCTACCGGTGGCGGTGCGGATAGCCGGGCACTACGCGTTCTTGACCGAGGCTCCGCTCGAAGATCAGCAAGCTTGGCGACAAAAGCTTCTGCGCGACACGTTCTGAAGCCACTCTTAGCCCCGTAGGAGCGGCTTCAGCCGCGAACACCGGCAAAGCCGGTGCCATCTACCGCGTCGTTTGCTTCGCGGCTAAAGCCGCTCCCACAGCACAGATGCGCATTCCTCGCTGGCTCTGAGAATGATTTTCGATACCCCGAATTTCATTTTCAGCGCCGCGCAACCGGGCTATGGTCGGGGTTTGCCCCCAGGCCCTGAGCCTGACCGCGCCATCGTAAGGACCCCGTATGAGCCTGTCACTTCTCAGTCGCTACGCAGTGTTTGCCGCTTGTGTGCTGTTCACCCTGGCGAGCCTGCCGTTCCTCCATCACGAATGGCTGTGGCCGTTCACCCTGACCACCGCAGTGCTCAGCCTGATCGGCCTGTTCGACCTGCTGCAGCAGCGCCACGCGGTGCGCCGCAACTACCCGATCCTCGGCAACATCCGCTACCTGGTCGAGGGCATCCGCCCCGAGATCCGCCAGTACCTGCTGGAGGCCGACAGCGACGCCCTGCCCTTCTCCCGCGCCCAGCGTTCGCTGGTGTATGCGCGAGCCAAGAACGAAGCTTCGGACAAACCTTTCGGCACGCTGATCGACGTGTACGAGTCCGGTTTCGAATTCATCGGCCACTCCATGCGCCCCGCGCCGCTGGCCGACCCGGCAAGCTTTCGCATCATCGTCGGTGGGCCGCAGTGCAGCCAGCCGTATTCGGCGTCGATCTTCAACATTTCCGCCATGAGCTTCGGCTCGCTCAGCGCCAATGCCATTCGCGCCCTCAACCAGGGTGCCAAGCTGGGCAATTTCCACCATGACACCGGCGAAGGCAGCATCAGCCCCTATCACCGCGAGCACGGTGGCGACCTGGTGTGGGAATTGGGCAGCGGCTACTTCGGTTGCCGCACGGCAGACGGGCGCTTCGACCCCGAACGCTTCGCCGCCCAGGCGCGCAGCCCGCAGGTGCGGATGATCGAAATCAAGATGAGCCAAGGCGCCAAGCCCGGCCACGGCGGCATCCTGCCCAAGCACAAGGTCACCCAGGAGATTGCCGAGACCCGCGGCATCCTCATGGGTGAAGACTGCATCTCGCCGTCGCGCCACAGCGCCTTCTGCACGCCCATCGAGATGATGCAGTTCATCGCCCAGCTGCGTGAGCTGTCCGGCGGCAAGCCGGTGGGCTTCAAGTTCTGCCTGGGCCACCCATGGGAATTCATGGGCATTGCCAAGGCCATGCTGGAAACCGGCATTCTGCCCGACTTCATCGTCGTCGACGGCAAGGAAGGCGGCACCGGCGCGGCGCCGGTGGAGTTCACCGACCACATCGGCGTACCGCTGCGTGAAGGGCTGCTGTTCGTGCACAACACCCTGGTCGGCCTGAACCTGCGCGACAAGATCAAGCTAGGCGCCAGCGGCAAGATCGTCAGCGCTTTCGACATCGCCAGCGTGCTGGCCATCGGCGCCGACTGGGCCAACTCGGCGCGCGGCTTCATGTTCGCCATTGGCTGCATCCAATCGCAAAGTTGCCACACCAACAAGTGCCCGACCGGCGTCGCCACTCAGGACCCATTGCGTCAGCGTGCGTTGGTGGTGCCCGACAAAGCCCAACGGGTGCTGAACTTCCACCACAACACCCTGCGCGCACTCGCCGAAATGCTGGCAGCTGCGGGCCTGGAGCATCCGGCACAACTGGAGGCCAAGCACCTGGTGCGACGCGTCTCGGCTACCGAGATCAAGCTGTTTTCGCAGATGCACGTGTTCCTCAAACCGGGCGAATTGCTCACCGGCGAGGTGGATGGGCAGTTCTATTCGCGGATGTGGCAGATGGCGCGGGCAGACAGTTTCGAACCGCAAGCGGCCTGATCCCGCCAGGCCGTCAGCGAAACAGCCACTTGCGTCGCACCGGGAAGAGCCAACTCGACAGCAGCAGGCCCATCTGCAGGCTCAAGGCCGAGTACAACGCGACCGTGATAAGCGGTCGCCACCCCTGACTATCGGCGAGAGTCCCCAGCGCAAGGCTGAGGCCGCCCATACCCGCCACGAACACCAGGTAGCGCAAGCGTGAGGTAGGTACTCTGAAAAGGTGACGGGAATTGGCCAGAAACGAGAAACACAGGGCCACGAAGAAAGCGGTGAGGTTGCTGATTGCCTGATCCGTATTGCCCAACAGTTGCATCGCTGTGAAGGTGGCGATGTGGATGATGGTATTGAAAACACCGACAAGCAGGTACTTGAAGAACCCCGGAGCTCTTATTTGCATGATCGTTCATGCCTTTCTTGCCAGGCCTGAACAGCACGTTAAGCAGGAAACGGAAGCTGTACTACTGGCAAAAATGCCAGTTGACGCCTAGCGCTACCCAGGGTTTGCCAAACGGGCCGCTCGAAGGCGGCCCTACCAGTCCATCAGGACGCAGGGCTGGCGATGCCCTGCGCCTGCTTGGGCGCCAGCCGGAAGGTGTAATACAGCGCCGTCAGCAGCACCAGGAACGCCGGGCCGATATACAGCGCCACGCGGGTATCCTCGAAATACGCCATCAGACCCACCACCAACACAAGGAAGGACAATGCCAGGTAGGAGCTCAGAGGCCAAAGCCACATGCGGTATTTCAGAGCCTTGCTCTCGGCTGTCGAAAGCCCGGCGCGGAACCTGATCTGCGCCAGCAGGATCATCACCCAGGTCCAGATCGCACCAAAGGTGGCGATCGAGGTCACCCAGACGAATACCTTCTCCGGTACCAGGTAGTTCGCCAGCACCCCCAGCAGCAAGGCACCGATCGACAGCAGCAGCGCATTGCGCGGCACGCCGCTTTTCGAGGTGCGGGCGAACATGGCTGGCGCCTGGCCATTCTGCGCCAGGCTGTAGAGCATGCGCCCGGTGCTGAAGATACCGCCGTTGCAGGACGACAGGGCTGCGGTGATGACCACGAAGTTGATGATGCCGGCAGCGGTCTTGATCCCCAGGCGCTCGAAGGTCATGACGAAGGGGCTGCCCTGGCTGCCGATTTCGTTCCACGGGTAGATCGACAGGATCACGAACAGGGCGCCGACGTAGAACAGCAGGATGCGCCAGAACACCGAGCCAATAGCCTGCGGAATGGTTTTCTGCGGGTTACGGGCTTCGCCGGCGGTGAGGCCGATCATTTCTACGCCCAGGTAGGCGAACATGACCATCTGCAGCGACATCAATACGCCCGTCACGCCATTGGGCATGAAGCCGCCGTTGCTCCACAGGTTGGAGATACCGAGCGCCACGCCGTCGTTACCGAAGCCGAAGGCAATGATGCCAATGCCGCCCAGCACCATGGCGATGATAGTGACGATCTTGATCAGGGCGAACCAGAACTCGAACTCGCCAAACGCCTTGACCGCAGCCAGGTTGACCGCACCCATGCTGGCCAGTGCCGCCAAGGCCCAGATCCAACGCGGCACGTCGGGGAACCAGATGCCCATGTAGATGGCCACCGCGGTAATTTCCGCGACGCAGGTCACCAGCCACAGGAACCAGTAGTTCCACCCGGTGAGAAAACCCGCCAACGGGCCCAGGTAGTCCTGGGCATAACGGCTGAACGAGCCAGCGACCGGGTTGTGCACGGCCATCTCGCCGAGGGCGCGCATGATCACCAGGATCGCCAGGCCACCGATAATGTAAGAAAGCATGATCGCGGGGCCGGCCATTTCAATGGCTTTGGCCGAACCAAGGAAAAGACCGACACCGATACAGGCGCCCAGCGCCATCAGGCGGATGTGCCGTTCGCCCAGTTCACGCTTGAGCGGGCCGCCTTGTGCGGTCTCGCCATGGGCAGGGGGGTTGCCGACTGACATAGCAATACAACCTCATTTTGTTATTGGATTTGACCTTCGTGCAGCACCGACCCCGCCGATAGGCGAGGCTTGGCTTGCCAGGCTGGCCTTGTGGGCCGGCCCGTGTGCCGGACTAGAGCGGCCGGCAGGGCGAAGGGGTCGAGCAGTATAGGAAGCCCGCTGTAGGGCTTTTCACTGTAAATACATAGAAATTTGGCGAGAAATCCGGGGGGGAAGTGCCTTCCACAGGTCTGGCCCAGCCACCCTATCAATATCGCCGTAGGAAGAAACCCACACCAAAGGCGCATATCCGACTTTGTATTTCTGCAGTTCCTACAAATTTTTCACCTCCTGCCCTCAGCGTCTAAGCTTCAGACAAGCAAGACGAAAAGTACCTGGCCGGATTGAAGACTATGGGCGCACTGTGGCAATCGGAACCAACCGGAACGGAAGCACCCGAAGCACCTCTGGCCGAGACGCCACAAGCAAAATCCCCCCGTCAGCGTCGGCTCTGGTGGCGGCTGATCCTGCTGATCCTGCTGGTGGCGATCGTCGCCATCGGTTTTGCCGCCTACGACGAGTTCCGCACCTCCGACCTGCAGTCGCGGGAATTCAGCAAGCTCGCCACCACCCTTACTTATTCGCTGCAACCAGGTCCAAGCGATGCCATCGTCTACCCCGGTGAAGGTCCGTTCGACAAGCGCCTGGGCTACAGCGCGCTGGGCGAATTCCTGCCACGCCTGCTCAAGCGCGACTACCTGATCAGCGAGCAAGTGCACTTCTCACCCGCGTTGATGAACTACGTCGACCACGGCCTTTTCGCGCCTTACATCGAGAAAATCCAGGCCGGCCTGTCGATCACCGATTGCCGCGGCGACACGCTGTACCAGTACAACTACCCGCAACACCTGTATCCGGACTTCGCCGCCATCCCACCGGTGATGGTCAACAGCCTGCTGTTCATCGAGAACCGTGACCTGCTCGACCCGAAAGATCCGAAAAACAACCCGGCGGTCGACTGGCCGCGCTTCGGCAAGGCTGCCTACAGCCAGGTCGCCAAGTACCTGGCGCTGCCCGGCCAGTCCGCCGGTGGCAGTACCTTGGCCACCCAGTTGGAGAAGTACCGCCACTCACCTGACGGCCTGACTGTCTCTGGTGCCGAGAAGATCCGCCAGATGATTTCCGCCAGCGTGCGCGCCTATCAGGGTGGCCCCGATACCACCGAGGCCCGCCAGCGTATCGTGCGTGACTACTTGAACAGCGTCCCGCTTTCGGCCGTGCCTGGCCACGGCGAAGTGCATGGCATGGCCGAAGGCCTGCGGGTGTGGTACGGCGCTGACTTCGACCAGGTCAACCAGGCCCTGACTTCTACCTCGACCGACGCCGACAGCATGGCCGCTCGCGGGCTGGCCTTGCGCCAAGTGCTGTCGCTGATGATCGCCCAGCGCCGCCCTTCGCATTACCTGTCCAAGGGCCGAGTGGAGCTTGCCGAACTCACCGATTCGCATATCCGCGTGCTTGCCGCGAACGGTATCGTCGACCCCACGTTGGCCGAGGCGGCGCTGGCCAGCAAGGCGGTGTACCGGGACTGGGTGGCGCAGCCGACCATCGTGCCGATCATCACCAACAAAGGCATCAGCCTGGCGCGCAACCGCCTGGCGGCCATGCTCAACCGCCCGCTGTACGACCTCGACCGTCTCGACGTCTCGGCCACCAGTACCTTGCAGGCCGACCTGCAGTTGCAGGCCAGCCAATACCTGAAGAACCTCGCTGACCCAGAGTTCGCTGCGCAGATGGGCCTGATCGGCGAGCGTCTGCTGACCAGCAAGACCACCGACCAGGTGCGTTACAGCTTCACCCTGTTCGAGCGCACCGCCGATGGTTCGCGGGTGCGGGTGCAGACCGACAGCACCGACCAGCCGTTCGACATCAACGAAGGCAGCAAGCTGGAGTTGGGGTCGACAGCCAAGCTGCGGGTGCTCACCACCTACCTGGAGATCATTGCCGAGCTGCACGACAAGTACGCCGGCAAGCCTGCCGCGGAGCTCAAGAAAGTCGAAGTCGCCGAGCTCGACCGCATCACCCAGTGGTCGCTCGAATGGCTGGCGCAGAACAGCAAGAACCAGAGCCTGGACGCCATGCTCGACGCCGCGCTCGATCGCAAGTATTCGGCCAACACTGGCGAAGCCTTCTTCACCGGCGGCGGCATGCACGTGTTCAACAACTTCCGCAAGGAAGACAACAACCGCAACCCGACGCTCAAGGACGCCCTGCGCGAGTCGATCAACCTGCCGTTCATCCGCCTGATGCGCGACGTGGTGCGCTACGTCACCTACCAGCAGCCGTTCAATCGCGTGCCGCTGCTCAAGGATGACGCCGACCCGCGTCGGCAGGAATACCTCGCCCGTTTCGCCGACAAGGAAGGCACCAATTACCTGATGCGCTTCTGGAAAAAATACCAACGCAAGACCTCGCAGCAACGCCTGGACACTTTCCTCGACAGCATGCGGGTCACCCCGCAGCGCCTGGGGGCGGTCCACCGCTACCTGTTCCCTGAAGCCGGCCAGGAAACCTTCAATGCTTTCGTCCGCGCCCATAGCAAGGAAGATAAAAAAGCGCTGGCCAAACTCACCGACGGCCGCCTGGCGGAGATGTACGAAGCCTACGGCCCCGGCAAGTACGACTTGCCCGACCAGGGTTACATCGCCAAGGTCCACCCGTTGGACCTCTGGCTGCTCGGTTACCTGCTGAAGAACCCCAGCGCCACGCTGACCGAGATGGTCAATGCCAGCCGCTTCGAGCGCCAGGAAGTCTATGGCTGGCTGTTCAAGAGCCGTCACCAGGGCGCACGTGACAGCCGCATCCGCACCATGGTCGAAATCGAAGCCTTCCTCGACATTCACCAGCGCTGGAAGCGCGTGGGCTACCCGTTCGATCATCTGGTACCGTCGCTGGCCACCGCCATCGGCAGCTCCGGCGACCGCCCGGCAGCGCTTTCCGAACTAGTGGGCATTATCCAGAACGACGGCATACGCCTGCCGACCCTGCGCATCGACACGCTGCACTTCGCCGCCGATACGCCCTACGAAACCAAGCTGAACAGCGACCCCGACCGTGGCGTGCGGATTCTCCCGGTGGAGGTCGCCCGGGCACTCAAAGGTGCGATGTCGCAAGTGGTCGACGCGGGTACCGCGCGGCGTATCTCAGGCAGCTTCAAACTGCATGACGGTACTCCGCTGGTGATGGGCGGCAAGACCGGCACCGGCGACAACCGCATCGAAAGCTTCGGCGCCGGCGGCCGGCTGATCGGCTCACGTTCCTTGAACCGTACTGCCACGTTCGTGTTCTTCCTCGGCGACAACCACTTCGGCACGTTGACCGCCTTCGTACCCGGGCGCTCGGCCGAGGCGTTCAAGTTCACTTCGGCACTGCCGGTACAGGTGCTCAAGGGCATGGCGCCGATTCTCATGCCGTACCTGGAACCGGGTAATCCCAACGCGTGCAAACCGCCACAGGTGGCGATGCATACCGGTGATTCATCGAACATCTAGATGATAATCATCAGCATTGAATGACTTGTGTTTAGATATATCTTGAGTAATATCTTTCGATATATCTAAACACACAGAGCCTCATTTGCATGCGTGACCACTCCGCTCATGACCCCTTTGAACGTCGTCCCATCCGCGGTGAACGCGGCCCACGGGTATTCGCCCCGGGAGACCTCAAATTACTGATGCTGTCGCTCCTGGCCGAACAACCGGGCCATGGCTATGACCTGATTCGCCAGATCGAAAACCTGTTCGACGGCAGCTACACGCCAAGCCCCGGGGTTATCTACCCGACCCTCAATTTTCTTGAAGAAGCCGAGCTGATCAGCGGCCAGGTGCAAGGCAGCAAACGTCTCTACGCCATCACCGCAGCCGGCCGCACGGCACTCGCCGACCAGGCCGTCGCCCTCGACGGCGTGCGCATGCGTATCGAAGTCAGCAAGCGCGCCCTGCGTGGCCACGACCGCCCGCCAGAGATTCATGAAGCGGTCGGCAACCTGCGCCATGCCTTGCACATGCACAGCGGCCGCTGGACCCCCGAAGAAATCGACCGGGTCCGTACCCTGCTCAACGACACCGCCAAGGCGATCGCCTCCGGGCCGGTCGACTCTGCCATGGAGAATCCCCATGAGTGACACCATTCACCGCGTCAACCACGAAATCCGCCAACGCCGCCTGCAGGTATTGCGGGTCACCGATCTGACCCCACGCATGCGCCGCATCACCCTGGGTGGCCAAGAGCTGCAAGGTTTTACCAGCCTTGGCACGGACGACCACATCAAGCTGCTGTTCGCCGAAAACGCCGAACAGCAGCAGGCTATCGACGCCCGAAACCTGGGCCGCGACGGCGGCGCCCGGCCAACCATGCGTGAGTACACGCCACGGCGGATCGACCTGGTGACCAATGAGCTGGACATCGACTTCGTACTGCATGGCGACGGCCCCGCGTCGACCTGGGCGGCGCAAGCTGCGCCCGGGCAAACGCTGAACATTGCCGGGCCGCGGGCTTCGATGGTGGTGCCGGATATCTTCGACAGCTACCTGCTGATTGGCGATGAGACAGCCATTCCAGCGATCGGACGGCGCCTGGAGGAACTGCCGGCAGGTCGCCGGGTGCTGGCGGTGATTCAGATCGAGGATGAGCAGGAGCGTCAGCCGCTGCCGAGCAAGGCTGAGGTAGAGGTTATCTGGGTCAAGCGCAGTGAAGATTTGCTGGCATTGCTGCAGGGGCTGAATTTACCTGAAGGCAAGCTGTACAGCTGGGTGGCGCTGGAAAAAGCGCTAACCCGCCAGGCCAAGGCGCTGTTGCTGGAGAAAGGGGCTGCGGAAGATGCGCTCAAGGCTGCTGCCTATTGGCGAGCTGACGGTACTGCGGACGAGGAGTAATTTGCTTCGTCTTCACCGGCCTCTTCGCGGGCAAGCCCGCTCCCACAGGTACTCAACTGCCCTCAAGTTCAGTGAAGTAACTGTGGGAGCGGGCTTGCCCGCGAAGAGGCCGGTACAGGCTAAATCAGCCGTCGCCCTTGCCACCGATCCAGCCCAAGGAACACCAACCCAATCCCCCAGAATCCCGCCAACACTCCCAGCGCATTGAGCATCACCTGCCCATACCCCAGGCTCGCCACGTCGATGAACGGATAGGCATACACGCCAATCTCGCTCCCCCGCCACAGCGCGTACGCGAAGTACACCGTCGGATACAGCGCCCACAGCGCCAGGTGCCAGAGCCGCAGATGCCCCTTGGGCACCGCGAACCACCAGTACAGCACGTACAGCGCGGGCATCACATCGTGCAGCAGTTCGTCTGCCAGCCATTGCCACCCCTGCGGTTGCCACAGGTGGCGCAGCAACACGCTGTAGGCCAGCGCTACCAGCACGATACTGGCGGCTACCGCAGAACTCACAGAAGGCAACAGGAAAAAGCGCTTGGCGGGCGATTCCCGCCCAAAGGCCGCATAGCTGAGCACCGTCGCCACCAGGGTATTGGTCAGCACCGTGAAATAACCGAACACATTGATCAGCCCGCCGACCAGGCTGGCCTGCTCCTGCCAGCGCGCCAGCAGCACCAGGTAAACCTGCACCGTCAGGCCCAGCCAGCCGAGCACGGCGGCCAGGGTCAGCCAGGGATGACGCGGCATCTCAGGCGTTGCGCTGCAGCTTCACGTACAGCTGCTCGACCTTCTCCCGCGCCCATGGTGTCTTGCGCAAGAAAGTCAGGCTCGACTTGATGGTCGGGTTGCTCTTGAAGCAACGCACATCCACCCGTTCGGCCAGGCCCTGCCATTGGTAGTGCGCCACCAGCTCGGTGAGGATCTGTTCGAGGGTCTTGCCGTGCAGCGCGTTGTGTTGGGCCGTGCTCATGCCAGTGCTCCAGCGTTTGAAAGATGCGCACCTTACACCAGTGTAGTGGCGAAGAGGCGCAGTACTCCCAGACAAAAACCGCTGGCAATCGACAAAAGCTCTGTGATGAAATAGTGATGTTATACAGTAACAATATAAAAGCCTCTGCCAAGGACCGTCACTTTCCCATGTTGTGCTCATCACTGCGCCTCTCCCCCCTCGCCGTCGCCCTCTGGCTGGCTTCATCGCCCAGCCAGGCCGTGGAACTCGAACCCCAGGTCATCACCGCCAACCCGCTGGGCAATCGCCAGCTGGCCGCCCCGAGCACCGTGCTCGAAGGCGACGACTTGCTGCAACAACAGCACGGCAGCCTCGGTGAAACCCTCAACAAACAGCCAGGTGTGGCCTCCACCTGGTTCGGCCCCGGCGCCAGCCGCCCGGTAATCCGTGGCTTGGATGGCGATCGCATCCGTATCTTGCGCAACGGCGTCGGCGCGCTGGATGCCTCGGCGCTGTCCTACGACCACGCAGTGCCGCTGGACCCGGTCACCGTCGAGCGCGTCGAAATTGTCCGTGGCCCGGCCGCCTTGCTGTACGGTGGCAACGCCATCGGTGGCGTCGTCAACACCTTCGACAACCGCATCCCCGATGCACCGATCGAGGGTATCCACGGGGCTGGCGAGCTGCGCTATGGCGGCGCCGACACCACACGCAGCAGCGCCGGCAAGCTGGAAGCCGGCGACGGCACCTTCGCCCTGCACCTGGACGCCAACAGCCGCCAGTTCAACGACCTGCGCATCCCTGGTTACGCCCGCAGTTCCAAGGTTCGCGATACCGACGAGCCCGGCAGCAAGCACCGCCTGGAGAACAGCGACGGGCGCCAGGATGGCGGCGCGATCGGCGGTTCCTTTCACTGGGATCACGGCTATGCTGGCCTTTCCTACAGCCGTTACGACAGCAACTACGGGTCGGTGGCCGAATCCGGCGTGCGCCTGGACATGAAACAGGATCACTACGCGTTCGCTTCCGAACTGCGTGATCTCGATGGCCCGTTCAGCTCGGTCAAGGTCGATGCCGGCTATACCGATTACCAGCACAGCGAGATCGAAGAAGGCGAGGTGCATACCACCTTCAAGAACAAAGGCTACGAGGCGCGCATCGAGGCCCGTCACCAGCCGATCGGCCCGCTTGAAGGTGTGATTGGCGCGCAGGTCAGCCGCAACGAGTTTTCGGCGCTGGGTGAAGAAGCCTTCGTCCCACATACCGATACCGACAGCTTGGCGCTGTTCATGCTCGAACAATGGCAGGCCACCGAGCGCCTCAACCTGAGCCTCGGCGCGCGCCTGGAACATACCCGCGTCGATCCGGATGCCAAGGGCAACGAGAACTTCGTCGACGCTGACAGTGCCAGCAGCTTCAACGCCTTCAGCTTATCGTCCGGGGCCGTGTACCAGCTCGACCCCGTCTGGGCGCTGGCCGCCAACCTCGGATACACCGAACGTGCCCCGACATTCTACGAGCTGTACGCCAACGGCGCCCACGTCGCCACCGGGGCTTACGAAGTCGGTGATGCCAGCCTGAACAAGGAGAAAGCCATCGCTGCCGACCTGGCTTTGCGCTTCGATAACGGCACTCACAAGGGCAGTGTCGGGGTGTTCTACAGCCACTTCCGCAATTACATCGGGCTGATCGGCACGGGTAACCTGCGCGAAGGGCATGACCACGACCACGGTGACGAGGATCACGATCACGATCATGACGACGGCGACTTCCCCGAGTATCAATATCAGGGTGTACGTGCACGCTTCTACGGCATCGAAGCCCAGGACCGCTGGCAGCTCGTCGAGAACCGCTACGGCAGCTTCGCCCTGGAGCTGTCGGGTGACTACACCCGGGCCAAGAACCTCGACAGTGGCGAGCCGTTGCCACGCATTGCACCGCTGCGGCTGAACAGCGGCCTGGTCTGGGAACTGGACCACTGGCAGGCCCGGGTGGATGTGCAGCATGCGGCTTCGCAACATCGCAAACCGGACAATGAAACCAGTACCGATGGCTATACCACGCTGGGCGCGAGTGTCGGCTATAAGTTCGATATCGGCCAGAGCCAGTGGCTGGCGTTCGTGCGCGGGGAGAACCTGACGGATCAGACGGTGCGCTATGCCAGCTCGATTCTGCGGGATATCGCGCCCGCGCCGGGGCGCAGTGTCGAAGTGGGTTTGCGTACAACCTTCTGATTGCATAGGGCCGTTCGCGGGGCAAGCACGCTCCCACAGCATTTGCGCCACTCAGTAAACTGTTGGAGCGGACTTGCCGAGACGTCGGACCGCCCGCGAATGGGCTGCAAAGCAGCCCCATCCACACACTGTTACCAGATCGGTAATAATTCCCTGCGACAATTTGTCTTTTTTTCTTACAACTTCCCCTATATCCTCCCCGCCGCAAGCTGAATCGCTTCACTTACCTATCCCGTCGCCATTTACATCGAAGAGCCCACTCCTCGGTGCGCTTGCCGTTTTTCAATAATCAAAAGATAGCGCTATCTCATGCTTAGAACCCGCTTCACCGGCCCTGTCCTGCTTGCCCTTGCCACCGGCCTGTCACCTGGCGTCAGCGCCCACGCCATGTTCGCCAGCGATTCCCCCTGGATGCTCGGCGACTGGGGCGGCACCCGCAGCGAGCTGCTGGAAAAAGGCTACGACTTCACCCTCGGCTACACCGGCGAGATGGGCAGTAACCTGCACGGTGGCTACGACCACGATCGCACGGCGCGCTACAGCGACCAGTTCACCTTCGGCAGCCACCTGGACCTGGAAAAAATCCTCGGCTGGCACGACACCGAACTGCAACTGACCATCACCGAACGCCATGGCGACAATATCAGCAACGACCGCATCAACGACCCGCGCGTCGGCGGTTTCACCTCCGCCCAGGAAGTCTGGGGCCGCGGCGAAACCTGGCGGCTGACGCAGATGTGGATCAAGCAGAAATACTTCGATGGCGCTCTGGACGTGAAATTCGGCCGCTTCGGCGAGGGGGAGGACTTCAACAGCTTCCCCTGCGACTTCCAGAACCTGGCCTTCTGCGGCTCGCAAGTGGGCAACTGGGTCGGTGGCATCTGGTACAACTGGCCAGTCAGCCAGTGGGCCCTGCGCGTGCGCTACAACCTGAACGATGCGCTCTACGCCCAGGTCGGGGTGTTCGAGCAGAACCCTTCCAACCTCGAATCCGGCAACGGTTTCAAGCTCAGCGGCAGCGGCACCCAGGGTGCGGTAATGCCGATCGAACTGGTCTGGAGCCCACGGGTCAATGGCCTGAAAGGGGAATATCGCGCCGGGTACTACTACAGTAATGCCAAGGCACAGGATGTACTGAAGGACAGCAACGGCCAGCCGGCCGCCATCAGTGGCTCCGCCTACCGCAGCAGCTCGAGCAAGCACGGCCTGTGGATCGGCGCCCAGCAACAGGTCACCTCGCTTGCTTCCGACCAGTCGCGCGGCCTGAGCCTGTTCGCCAACGCCACGGTGCACGACAAGAAGACCAATGCCATCGACAACTATGTGCAGGCAGGACTGGTATACAAGGGCCCCTTCGACGCCCGCGCCAAGGACGACATCGGTTTCGCCCTCGCCCGCGTGCACGTCAACCCCGGCTACCGCAAGAATGCCCGCCTGGCCAACCAGGCCGCCGGGCTCGATGACTATGACAACCCCGGCTACCTGCCCGTGCAGGACACCGAATACAGCGCCGAACTGTATTACGGCATTCATCTGGCCGACTGGCTCACGGTACGCCCGAACCTGCAGTACATCCGCCATCCGGGCGGGGTGTCGCAGGTCGACGATGCCCTGGTCGGCGGCCTGAAGATCCAAAGCACTTTCTAACAACCATTCACCTAACGGAGAACATACGATGAGCACTGACGGTGCCAAGAATGGAAGCCGCTGGCTACCGCGCCTGCTGGGCGTACTGCTGTTGCTGATGGGCCTGGCCCTGCTGGCGGGCGGCATCAAACTGAGCCAGCTGGGCGGGTCGCTGTACTACCTGATCGCCGGTATCGGCTTCGCCCTGTCGGGGGGCCTGCTGCTGGCCCAGCGCCGCCTGGCCCTGGGCCTGTACGGTCTGGTGCTGCTGGGCAGCACAGCCTGGGCGCTGCTGGAAGTTGGCCTGGACTGGTGGCAATTGGTACCACGCCTGGCCATCTGGTTCGCCATCGGCGTGGTGTTGCTGCTGCCGTGGGCGCGCCGTCCGCTGACCGGGCCTGCCAACAAGGCCAACATGGCGTTGCTCAGCGTTGCAGTGGTGGCCTCCGGCGCCTGCGCGCTGGGCAGCCAGTTTACCCACCCGGGCGAAGTGTTCGGCGAACTGGGCCGCGACAACAGCGAAATGGGCAGCGCCGCCCCGGCCATGCCGGACGGTGACTGGCAAGCCTATGGCCGCACCGAACACGGCGACCGTTATTCGCCGCTGCGCCAGATCACCGCGCAGAACGCCTACCGTCTGGAAGAAGCCTGGCGCATCCGCACCGGTGACCTGCCCACCGACAACGATCCGGTCGAGCTGACCAACGAAAACACCCCGCTGAAGGCCAACGGCATGCTGTACGCCTGCACCGCCCACAGCAAGGTGCTGGCCCTGGACCCGGACACCGGTGCCGAGATCTGGCGCTACGACCCGCAGATCAAGACCCCGGTCGGCACGTTCAAGGGCTTTGCCCACATGACTTGCCGCGGTGTGTCGTACTACGACGAGAACAGTTACGTCAGCCGTGACGGCAGCCCCGCGCCGAAAGTCTCCGACGCAGGCCAAGCCGTCGCCCAGTCCTGCCCGCGCCGCCTCTATCTGCCGACCGCCGACGCTCGCCTGATCGCCATCAATGCCGACAACGGCAAAGTCTGCGAAGGCTTCGCCAACCAGGGCGCGATCGACCTGACCACCGGTATCGGCCCGTTCACTGCCGGCGGTTACTACTCCACTTCGCCCGTGGCGGTCACCCGCAGCCTGGTGATCATCGGCGGCCATGTCACCGACAACGAATCGACCAACGAGCCATCCGGCGTGATCCGCGCCTATGACGTGCACGACGGCCGCCTGGTATGGAACTGGGACAGCAACAACCCAGACGACACCAAGCCACTGGCCCCGGGCAAGACCTACAGCCGCAACTCGGCCAACATGTGGTCGCTGGCCAGCGTCGATGAAGACCTGGGCATGGTCTACCTGCCGCTGGGCAACCAGACCCCCGATCAGTACGGTGCCAACCGCACCCCGGGCGCCGAGAAGTACAGCGCCGGCGTGGTCGCCCTGGACCTGGCCACCGGCAAGGCGCGCTGGAACTACCAGTTCACTCACCACGACCTGTGGGACATGGACGTCGGTAGCCAGCCGACCCTGGTGCACCTGAAAACCAAAGACGACGTTAAACCCGCGATTATCGTGCCGACCAAGCAGGGCAGCCTGTACGTGCTCGACCGCCGCGACGGTACGCCAATCGTGCCGATCCGCGAAATCCCGGTGCCGCAAGGCGCGGTCAAGGGTGACCACACCGCACCAACCCAGGCCCGCTCCGACCTCAATCTGCTTGGCCCGGACCTGACGGAACAGTCCATGTGGGGCGCCACGCCGTTCGACCAGATGCTGTGCCGCATCCAGTTCCGTGAACTGCGCTACGAAGGCCAGTACACCCCGCCGTCCGAGCAGGGCTCGCTGGTCTACCCGGGCAACGTCGGCGTATTCAATTGGGGCGGCGTCTCGGTCGACCCCGTACGCCAGCTGCTGTTCACCTCGCCCAACTACATGGCCTTCGTGTCGAAGATGGTGCCACGCGAGCAAGTTGCCGCCGGCAGCAAGCGCGAAAGCGAGACCAGCGGCGTGCAGCCGAACACCGGCGCGCCTTACGCAGTGATCATGCACCCGTTCATGTCGCCGCTGGGCGTACCGTGCCAGGCACCGGCCTGGGGCTACGTGGCAGCCATCGACCTGTTCACCAACAAGGTGGTATGGAAGCGCAAGAACGGCACCACCCATGACAGCACCCCGGTGCCTATCGGCCTGCCTGTTGGCGTGCCAAGCATGGGCGGCTCGATCGTCACCGCCGGTGGCGTCGGCTTCCTCAGCGGCACCCTTGACCAGTATCTGCGCGCCTATGATGTGAACAACGGCAAAGAGCTGTGGAAAGCCCGCCTGCCAGCGGGTGGACAAGCCACGCCGATGACCTACAGCGGCAAGGACGGCAAGCAGTACGTGCTGATCGTCGCCGGTGGCCACGGCTCGTTGGGCACCAAGATGGGCGATTACATCATCGCTTACAAACTCGCTGATTAAGCTTCAGTTGCGGCGGCGCCCCTGCCGCCGCGTTCGCGGGCAAGCCCGCTCCCACAGGTACAGCGCCACATTCGAGAACGGCGCTGTACTTGTGGGAGCGGGCTTGCCCGCGAAGAGGCCAGCAAGAACACCACCCTCCTCCCTTCGTCTACCATTGAAACCCATCCCCCCGCGCCCCATCTAAGCACCATAGTCATTCACGCAGGTGCCCCATGAGCGACCAGCAGGATTTCCCGGAACAACCCGACGAACACAGCGAAGTCGAACACCTCGATGCCCAGGCCGAAGCCGGCCATGGCCACGCCCTCGCCCTGCCCGGACAACAGCTGCCGGACAAGGTCTACGTGATCCCGATCCACAACCGTCCATTCTTCCCGGCCCAGGTGCTGCCGGTCATCGTCAATGAAGAGCCGTGGGCCGAAACCCTCGACCTGGTGGCCAAGACCCCGGACCACTGCCTGGCGCTGTTCTTCATGGACACCCCGCCGGAAGACCACCGCCACTTCGACACCTCGGCCCTGCCGGAATACGGCACCCTGGTCAAGGTGCACCATGCCAGCCGCGAAAACGGCAAGCTGCAGTTCGTCGCCCAGGGCCTGACGCGCGTGCGTATCCGCACCTGGCTCAAGCACCACCGCCCGCCCTACCTGGTCGAAGTCGAATACCCGCGCCAGCCCGCCGACCCCACCGACGAGGTCAAGGCCTACGGCATGGCCCTGATCAACGCGATCAAGGAACTGCTGCCGCTCAACCCGCTGTATAGCGAAGAGCTGAAGAACTACCTCAACCGCTTCAGTCCCAACGACCCTTCACCACTCACCGACTTTGCCGCCGCGCTGACCTCGGCCACCGGCAACCAGTTGCAGGAAGTGCTCGACTGCGTGCCCATGCTCAAGCGCATGGAAAAAGTCCTGCCGATGCTACGCAAGGAAGTCGAAGTCGCGCGGCTGCAGAACGAGATTTCGGCCGAGGTCAACCGGCAGATCGGCGAGCACCAGCGCGAGTTCTTCCTCAAGGAACAGCTCAAGGTCATCCAGCAGGAGCTGGGCCTGACCAAGGACGACCGCAGCGCCGACCTCGAACAGTTCGAACAGCGCCTACAGGGCAAGACCCTGCCGGCGCAGGCCAAGAAGCGTATCGATGAAGAAATGGCGAAGCTGGCCATCCTCGAAACCGGTTCGCCGGAATACGCCGTGACCCGCAACTACCTGGAATGGGCCAGCGCCTTGCCCTGGGGCGTGTACGGCAAGGACAAGCTCGATCTCAAGCACGCGCGCAAAGTGCTCGACCAGCACCACGCCGGCCTGGACGACATCAAGGAACGCATCCTCGAGTTTCTCGCCGTGGGCGCCTGGAAAGGCGAGATCAGCGGCTCGATCGTACTGCTGGTGGGCCCGCCTGGCGTGGGCAAGACCAGCATCGGCAAGTCCATCGCCGAATCCCTCGGCCGGCCGTTCTACCGTTTCAGTGTCGGCGGCATGCGCGACGAAGCAGAGATCAAGGGCCACCGTCGTACCTACATCGGCGCCCAGCCGGGCAAGCTGGTGCAGGCGCTGAAGGACGTCGAGGTGATGAACCCGGTGATCATGCTCGACGAGATCGACAAGATGGGCCAGAGCTACCAAGGCGACCCCGCTTCGGCGCTGCTGGAAACCCTCGACCCCGAGCAGAATGTCGATTTCCTCGACCACTACCTGGACCTGCGCCTGGACCTGTCCAAGGTACTGTTCGTGTGCACCGCCAACACCCTGGACTCGATCCCCGGTCCGTTGCTCGACCGCATGGAAGTGATCCGGCTGTCTGGCTATATCACCGAAGAAAAACTGGCCATCGCCAAGCGCCACCTGTGGCCCAAGCAGTTGGAAAAGGCTGGTGTGGCCAAATCCAGCCTGAGCATCACTGACAGCGCCCTGCGCTTGGTGATCGAGGGCTACGCCCGCGAAGCTGGCGTGCGTCAGCTGGAAAAACAGTTGGGCAAGCTGGTGCGCAAGGCGGTGGTCAAGTTGCTGGAAAATCCGGACGCCAAGCTCAAGATTGGCCCAAAGGACCTGGAGGCCTCACTCGGCATAGCAGTGTTCCGCAGCGAACAAGTGCTTGCCGGCAAGGGTGTGATCACGGGCCTTGCCTGGACCAGCATGGGCGGTGCGACATTGCCGATCGAGGCCACCCGCATCCATACCCTGAACCGCGGCTTCAAGCTGACCGGCAAGCTGGGTGACGTGATGAAGGAATCCGCCGAGATCGCCTACAGCTACGTGAGCTCCAACCTGAAGCAGTTTGGCGGTGATCCGGCCTTCTTCAACGAAGCGTTCATACACCTGCACGTGCCCGAAGGCGCTACGCCCAAAGACGGCCCGAGTGCTGGCATCACCATGGCCAGTGCCCTGCTTTCGCTGGCCCGCGACCAGGCGCCGAAAAAAGGCGTGGCCATGACCGGCGAGTTGACTCTTACCGGGCAGGTTCTCCCGATAGGTGGGGTACGAGAGAAAGTGATTGCGGCGCGGCGCCAGAAGATCTTCGAGCTGATCTTACCGGAGCCGAATCGCGGCGACTTCGAAGAGTTGCCGGAGTACTTGCGTGAAGGGCTGACCGTGCACTTTGCCAAGCGCTTTGCCGACGTGGCCAAAGTCTTGTTCTAAGCTGTACCGGCCCTTTCGCGGGGCAAGCCCGCTCCCACAGTCTTGCGGCGTTGTGCAGCATCTGTGGGAGCGGGCTTGCCCCGGGTACAAACCGAAGACATCGTTTACATTTCAAACCGGGGACATTGTTTACAGGCTAATACGCATGATCAGGA
>NZ_JBVJLI010000018.1:0-109537 GCF_055584805.1 Pseudomonas sp. NPDC090752
CGGGATAGAGGCTTTCCAAGGTTTTGTTGATCAGCATGGCCACCAGGTTGCGGTGGTGGAAATCGCGACTTTTGGGGCTCAGTTGTTGCACATCCAGCCCGTAGCACATGGGCACTTCGGCCTGCTCGGTACTCTGCAGCGGCTTGGTGTGTTCCAGTTGCTCGGCCGGTATCAGGTCGCGCAGCTGATGCTGGTAGGCCGAGACCGACAGGCTGAGGTCCAGAGCCATGCCTTCGGCGTCGCTGAGCACCACCACGGCAGGGATTTTTGGCTGGGTGCTGGGGTAATGCCGCGCCATGGCGCCAAGCCTGCCGATTGGCAAGATCTCGGTACGCGGCTGGCTGCTCCAGGCCAGCGACATGCGCTGATGTTCCGGTTTGAAGTCCTCGACCCAGCTCTTCAAAGCGCTGACCGGCAGTACATGGGGCTGGGAGGAGGGTGCCTGGTTGCCTGCCACCAGTTCGGCCATGTCGAGCCTACGCATGTGCCGCTGGCGCAGCGCGGCGGAGGCGGTGATGCGGGCGGTCATGGCATTGGTCCACAAATGCGGGCTGTAGCCGATCCAGACTTCCTGGGCGGTGTCCGAGCAGGTGTCGGCCCAGACCCAGCCCATCGACGGGCCGGACAGGTAGCCGTCGCGCTGCTGGTAGTTCTCCAGCCCCCGATAGCGCAATTGCTTGTAGCGGCCTTCGCCGTCGTGCTCGTGAATGACCAGCTTTTCGCCGTGGGTGCCTTGCATGAACACGTAGACGTAACCTGGGCGCAGGGCACGCAAGGTGTAGGACGAGTGCTGCAGCGGGGAGAAGCCTTGTTCCAGGTCGAAGCCCGAGTCGGCGTAGCGGCAGGCCGGCGCATCGGCCAGGCGCGGCACGATGGCATAGCGAATCGGCAGGATGGGCACGCGGGCACTGCAGGCAGGGATGGAGGTGGCGCGGCTCACGAAGGCGTCAGTCATGGGGCGTTCCTTGCTGTTGATCAGTGCTTGGTCTTCTTGCGCACTGATTGGTCTTTGCGCTTTCGAGGTGGAGCGGCTCCTTCCTCGTAAGCTTCTGGGGGCGGAGGTGCAGCGCGAACATTAAACAGGCGACAGATGGCGTACCAAGCGATGGCGACGGTCAGGTTGTAGGGGAACAGCACAGCCCAAACCGGTAAAAGCCAGTTTTTCTTGCCCTGCATTTCACCGGGCTCGCCGGTTCGCCACGGGGCGTAGTGCTGCCAGGCCTGTGCTGGGGTCAGGCAGATCTCGTGGAGGGGGCGGTAGAGCCAGTTGGGCTCGCCTGGGGGCGGTAGCTTGTCCGGGCCGTGGTCCATGAAGTGACGGAGGTATTCCCAGACTTCGGCGACGTACTGGATATCGGGTTCGGTGGGTTCGTTGCTGTCGATCCAGAGGCAGTCTTTTTGGTGGAGTGTGCCATCTTCGCGGCGAGGGGCGAATGCAAGGGCATAGCTGGTACTGAAAGAGGAACCGCCGAATTCAGTGCGTTTAAATAGGCCTCCAGTGACATTGTTCCAATCGAAGGTAATTAAGGTTTTCCCTTTCTGAAAGTAAACTTTCTTGGTTGCTCGGTTGAGGTAGAGACTTGATAGGCTTCTGATGCAATAAATTCGATAGGCTAGAAATGGGGTGAATATTAATGGGCTGATCAGATATTGAAATAAGGAGTGTGCATCCGATGTAAGTATATAGTAATATTCCATGTCTAGGGCGTCAGGGTATAATAACGTTGCAAAGCTTAGTGTTATTGCTGTATAAAGCTTCCCCATGAATACGGAATCGCTCACCCAAGGGTTGCGTAAGATTAAGTTGGTCTGTGTTACGCTTGTGGCTTGAGCTCTTATGCTTGGGCTATAATTGGTTTTTTGTTGTCGGGAAAATATCCATGCAGTTGCCATGCTTATTACTCAAGAGTGAATATGTTAAAAAGTTCAGCTTCTTGGTCTAATCCAATGGCTGGGCGATATTTGACCTCAAGGATTGCTTTATCACATTTCCCTATTTCGGCTTTAATATTAATTAGTAGTCCGCCTTGGAGCTTGTGGCAGGTTGGTGTTGGTAATGGGATGGCTTGGGGCTTGCTATCCAGTGCAGCGCTTAAAGTTGCATGCCATTCACTTTCCCCAATTATAAACTCCTTTAAGAAAAACGTGAATTCGGCAACTCTAGGCTTTAATTTAAGCTGTTGGCTAGTGATGGTGTTCCAATTGGGAGGTAGCCATGATCCGCTTGTCGTTAATTTGCTGTCATATTGGTTTAGTCCTAAGCTTCTTACAGTTTCAGATGATAGAAGCAAAGGGGAATAGTGATCGGCGTGCCAAGCTTTGACCTCCTGTGTGAGGTTTGTAAATGGCGGAAGCTTTTTTTCATAGTCTAGTTGTATCTCTTTCCTGTATTCCCCATCATTCAAACGGTTACCGAAAATTGATCTTGCGGCCCAAAGCTCTATTGGGTTATGTATGCGAGCAGCCGCCTTCGCGTGTAGATACAGCCCCCCGATAATCAACGCAGCGCCTACTAACACAATGGCCGCTGCGGCCAATCCTGCAAAAGAAATGAACAACGTCCGGCCGGCAATGGCTAGACTGCCCTCTAGCATTAAAATAGATCCAATGCCGGTTGAGCTGCCACCATAAAAGGTTAGATCGGCGGCTGCATTGCTGCCGTGTAATTTTTGTCGCCTGGATTTATTTAAGTCAGAGTATGCGCTTAGAACTATTGCAGGGTATCCCGATAGCCGCGCAAATAAATTACTACTTAGGAACTTTATAAGTCCATTGCCAAATGCCATCCCCGGCGCTGTAGAACTCAGCCGCAACATCACCGCCTTCTGCGTAGCCCGCACCCCCACCAACGTCGCAGCCGAAGCCCCAATCACGCCAAATATCGAGGCGGCAAACCCTGCCGTATATTCCGGCGCATGACTCTTCTGCAAATTGTTATAAGCCGATTTAAGTGCAATCACGTTGAACCACAGCATCCCGGCGTTCAAACCCGTCCCGCCGCCTGAGGTGAGCAATGCTTTGGGCTTGGGCATCACCCGTGTGGTCGTAGTCAACTCGACCGACACCGTTCGGCTCCCAGTAACCCTGAGCAGTTTCATCTCCTCGACCTGTGCCATCCCGGTCTTCAAGTAGTGCTCCACCTCCTGGCTAAACGGATTCCCCCGCACGCTCTGATCGGTGATCTGGTAACGCGCCGCCAACAGCCCGAGCGCTTTCTCGGCATTGGCCTCCTGCGCCGCCAGCAACACTTGCTGGCGCAGGTTATGACTGGCATCCCAGCGCGTGTGCCCACGCATGCGCTTGAGCACCACGGTGTTGACTGACTGGGCGGTGAGGTCAGTGATGTCGGCGATCGCCGGGAAGCGCCCGTACAGCCCTTCGATCACATTATCTGTGCCGCCCAAGAGTGTGCCGACCGCATCGGCCTTGTCCCTGAACGGATTGAACGGCGCCAGCGCCACGTACAGCGGGCTGTCGTGCTGGTCCAGCCACTGCTCCAGACGCTGGAGGCGGCGGTCGTCGTCTTCGGTGCCGGGCGCCGGCTGGCCCATCGGGTGAATCATCAGGGCCAGGGATATTTCCAGGCCACGGGCCGAGGTGCAGTCGTTGCGGTCATAGCAGGCCAAGGCCGCCGCCAGGCTGTAGGGGTCATCGATGTGCTGGGGTTCGGCGGTGGCCAGCCAGGCGTCGTGATCGTTGCTGGCTTGCAGAGCAAGCTCGCGCAGGGCGGCGATGCGTTTTTCCAGCGCCTCGCGCTCCTCGAGAAACTGCAGGTATTTGGCCGTGTCGAGCCGCTGCCCCAGGCGTGCACCGTTGGGGGAATAGTATTCATGGGTGAGCGCTCGAAAGCGTGCCGCAGCCGGGGATAGCATCGGGCTGCCAGCAGGCATGCTCAGGCGTTGCGCCGCCTGGCCCAGCGGGCGAGCGTCTGCGGGATAGAGGCTTTCCAAGGTTTTGTTGATCAGCATGGCCACCAGGTTGCGGCGGTGGAAGTCGCGGCTCTTGGGGCTCAGTTGTTGCACATCCAGCCCGTAGCACATGGGCACTTCGGCCTGCTCGGTACTCTGCAGCGGCTTGGTGTGTTCCAGTTGCTCGGCCGGTATCAGGTCGCGCAGCTGATGCTGGTAGGCCGAGACCGACAGGCTGAGGTCCAGGGCCATGCCTTCGGCGTCGCTGAGCACCACCACGGCAGGGATTTTCGGCTGGGTGCTGGGGTAATGCCGCGCCATGGCGCCAAGCCTGCCGATCGGCAAGATCTCGGTACGCGGCTGGCTGCTCCAGGCCAGCGACATGCGCTGATGTTCCGGCTTGAAGTCCTCGACCCAGGTTTTCAACGCACTGACCGGCAGTAAATGGGGCTGGGAGGAGGGCATCTGAGTACCGGCCACCAGCTCGGCCATGTCGAGCCGGCGCATGTGCCGCTGGCGCAGCGCGGCGGAGGTGGTGATGCGGGCGGTCATGGCATTGGTCCACAAATGCGGGCTGTAGCCGATCCAGACTTCCTGGGCTGTGTCCGAGCAGGTGTCGGCCCAGACCCAGCCCATCGACGTGCCGGACAGGTAGCCGTCGCGCTGCTGGTAGTTCTCCAGCCCCCGGTAGCGCAATTGCTTGTAGCGGCCTTCGCCGTCGTGCTCGTGAACGACCAGCTTTTCGCCGTGGGTACCTCGCATGAACACGTAGACGTAACCTGGGCGCAGGGCGCGCAAGGTGTAGGACGAGTGCTGCAGCGGGGAGAAGCCTTGTTCCAGGTCGAAGCCCGAATCGGCATAGCGGCAGGCCGGCGTATCGGCCAGGCGCGGCACGATGGCGTAGCGGATCGGCAGGATGGGCACGCGGGCGCTGCAGGCAGGGATGGAGGTGGCGCGGCTCACGGAGGCGTCAGTCATGGTTGGATTCCTTGCTGGCGATCAGCGCTTGCAAATCACGAAGTCTGCTTTGTGGCGAAGTTTGGAGGTTGGTGTAGATAGTCCCCGCCTCGTCACTGCTCATCAGCCACATGTGTTCTGCCGCCAGCAGAATGAATTGCCCTGCGACCTCTTCGTCATGGAAATTGAGCGTTTTCAGTTGGGGCAGCAGTTCCTCGATCCATTGACGGATTTCAGCCAGATTCCGTGGGGTATGCAGGGGCATGGCCAACACCTCATGGGTTAGGCTAAGTACGAAGTGCTCATGTATGCCGGCTTGCAACCGGAAAATTTCATCCTGTTGAATAGCAAGGGGTGCATCCGACCTTGAACGAAGCACAGTCGGGCTGCGCTCAAGCTGCTGCCACTCATGGGCAGGCCCCCATTTGACACGCCATATCAGCCGCGACATCGGTCCAAGCCAGGCTGTGCGATGGTCTTCATCGAGTGCCTCCAGCCACGCACCAAGGTGATCAGGTTTGAGCTGATGGGTCGCCGGCTGTTGGTCCTCAAGCGTGACTTCCACCAAGCTGGTGAAGTGCTCGGACAGCGCTGCAAGGCTGACATCGGCATCCAGCGCGATGACCGCTCCGATGGGCGCCCAATTCGTCAGGGCGTGGCGCTGCAGATCAGGAGCGTTGGTGATATCTACGAGCAAGGGACCGAACTCATGTTCGTCATCCATGGCTGTGTCTTTCCACACCCACGCATGTTCAATCCTGCCTGTAACCTCATCCATGAGTTCCAGGAGAGAAGGGGCATAGGCGGGTACCGGATGACCTCCCTGTGGTATCGGTCGGAATGCCCAGTGTTCGATTTCGCGGGCCATCAGCAACAGGAAGCGACTCTGGTAGAGCGCACTGGGCGGCCGGTGTTGGCTGGCAGGTGTCGATCCGTCCACATTCATAGTTCACGCCCTCGCAGGCAGCGACAGTCAGCCAAGGCGCAGCTGCCATCGGGACGGCGTCCGCAGAGACGATCCAATGGTTCGCCGCAGATTGGTGCGCTATTGATAGTGAAGGGGTTGCCTGCTCCGTCCGCATTCTTGAGCAAGTCGCCATTGACGCGGATAGTCGAGCCGTCCAGGGTGATGCCGGTCTTATCGATGCGGATGGATCCTCCAGGCCCTTGGATGACCAGCGCGTCTGCGACGCGAAGTTCGTAGCGGCTTGTGCGCCTGCGAATCTGTGCGCGAGCTTCCAGCGTTGCGTGGCCTTCGACTTGCTGTTCCAGGTTTCCGCCAATCGTTATCGAGTGATTGGCGGTAATCTGATCCTGGCGATGGTTGCCTACCGTCTCGACGCGGTCCTTGGCTATGTGGAGAGTCTGGTTACGCCCCACGTTGAGAAAGGCGTCCTGGCCGATGGTGACCCGTTCATCGTTGCCGACCGTTTCCCTACGGTCGTGACCGATGGTGATCGTCTCGTCATGATCGACGTTTTCACTGCGATCATTGCCAACCTGTGTGGTCTCATCGTGCTTGACCACATTGTTCTGGTCTCGCTCGGCATGGATAAACACCTCCTGCCTGCCCAGTTCATCCTCAAAACGCAGCTCATTAAAACCATTGCCCTTGTGGGTCTGGCTCTTGATAGTCATCCGCGTCTTGTGGTCAGGCAGGTCGTAGGGCGGCAGTTGGTTCCCGCAATAGGTGCGCCCGGTAATCAGCGGTTGATCGGGGTCACCGTTGACATACTGGATGATCACGTCCTGGCCAATACGAGGGATGGCCATCGAGCCCCAGCTTCCACCTGCCCAGCCCTGCGATACCCGCAACCAGCAGGAGCTGAACTCGTTGTTCTGGCTCTCGCGGTCCCAGGGGAAACTGACTTTGACCCTGCCCCACTCGTCGCAATAAATCTCTTCACCCGGTGGGCCGACAACGGTAGCCATGTGCGGCCCATCGACGCGTGGCTTTGCCAAAGGCGCAGGGCGCCATTCCGTTCTGCCGGGTACGAGTTGTGTGGTATGGGTATAACGTGTGCTCTGGTCGACGCCAGCGGCTTCCTCTTGCAGGCTGGTGAATTGGCTGCCTTCGTGAATAACCGTATTCACTCGCCAATGCACATTGAGGTCATCCCTAGGGTGACCTACAAGCGTGAAGCTGAGCCCAGGTTGCAGGCGAGTATCATCACCCTTGACCTCGGCGACACGCGCATCATGGCGTAGAGCGGTAATTCGGTTTTCGGTGAACGGCTTGCCCACGGCATCACGTTTGTAGCGGCCAGGGTAGTCGAAGCGTTCGTAGTCTTTGGATTGGTGCTCCAGATGCGGACCCGGGGCTCTGTGCTCCTGGCGGTAAGCCGGGTTGGTGAAGGTATGGTCGCGCTGAACTTGCCATGCTGTACGCACCTGTTCGCTGTAGCGCAAACGCCACAAGCAGGATCTGGCCTGGTCGCCTCCGCTGTTGGCCTGATATAGGACGTTGTTGGGGCCGATCAGCTCGTCAGCATCGACAAATCCCTCGTCTTCATCCTCGGTTTTGAGAGCACCTTGGCTGATTAGGCCGAATGATTGCAGTCGGTCAGTGATGATCAGTTTGTGGCGCTTTTCACTGTGTTCGAAGCGGTAGATGAAGCCTTCTTCTGCCGCCAGACGGGAGATGAACTCCAGGTCTGTCTCGCCGGCTTGCACGCAGAACTCGCGGACCTGGTGGTCCATGCTGGCGCGCAGTTCAAACTGGGTAATGCCTTGGCGCTTGAGCATCAGCTCGATTATTTGTGGGACGGTCTTGTGCTGGAAGATGCGCCAGTTCGAACGCAGCTTGGCACGGGCCAGTTGCGGTTCGACCACGGCGTGGTAATAGGTGCGGTAGAAACCGCTTTCGGCCTGGCTGAAGCTGCTGACCAGGCCGTGTACATAACGTACCGGACGCTCGTCCTCCCAGAGGGTGAACAGCACAGGTTTGTCGAGCAGATGGCCGAAGTCGATGTTGTTGTCGAAGCTGATCAGCTTAAGGTCCAGTTCGAAAGGCGTGCTGATGCCTTCCTTGAGCGTGAACGACACGACTTCGAACTGAGCGTTGCCCACCAGCGGCTGGAAGCTGTAACGCAGGTCAGATTGGCTAGGCATAAAATATCCTTTTCCGCCGTCTGAGTATTCGAAGCGCCCAGGCAGAAGCGGCCTGCCTGGGACGTTTCAGTTAGATCAGACGATCGGTTTACGCCAGTCGTCAGAGCCTTCGGTACCCGCAGTCACGTGGGTCCAGGAGATCTTGCGGTACGACATCGCCACCTCGACCAGTTGCGTGTAGTTCGCGTTCTTCGCATTCTGGGCGTGGGGCAGGACGGTGTTGATATCGACGATGGTGGCGTCTTCAAGCTTGGTGGTGAAGAAGTGCTCTTGCTTGCCCTCTACCGAAGTGCGATACCAGTTCACTTCAACGGTTGGCAACATTTCGCCGCTGGCCAGCGCTTGGTACATCAGCGGCGTGGCCTTGTTCAGCGAGCTGGTGAAAATGAACGGTTTGTGCACCCGTTGCCCGGCCGGTTGGCCGCTTTGCGGGTCGGTCGGAACGGTGACCTGGTGCTTGACTTCCTGTACCAGGATTTCGTCTTCATGGCCTTCGACAAACACGTTTCCGACCGAGTCGGAGGTGAAGGCACCGGCGGTGATGTTGCCTTGGGTTTGGCCTTCGATCTTGATGTAAGCGGGTGTTGGCATTGCAGTTACTCCTGCGTCCATGTGGGAAAAACACGCGCACCACAGGTGGCGTGGCCATCGGAAGCGATGGGCTTGTTAACGAGGCGATACCTCGATAATTCGTTGCATTCAGTGGTACCCGGTGTGGGCTGTTTATTGCTGCAAGATGACGTTGAGCGACTCCAGCACCTCGGTGGTAAGCAGGTGCAGGCGGTAGCTGTAGATCCCGTAGGCGACCGCCATGGCGATGGCTGATATGACTAACGGACTCCACCAAGGCCATATCCGGGTCATGCGGTAGTTGCGCGGGGCGACGTTGGTATAGGGGTCGCAGACTTCTTCGGGCGTGGGGCCGCGAAGTTCACGGATGATCCCGTGAAGCTGGTGGATCAGTGCATTCAGGGACTCTTCGCCCTTGGGGGCGATGGCGTACTTGCCCTTCAAGCCCAGGCAAAGCGCGAAGTACATGAACTCCAGCACGTCCTTGTACCGCTTGGGCTCCTGCATCAGCCGAGAAAGCACGGTGAAGAATTTCTCACCACCCCAGGTTTCATCGTGGAAGATGCTGAGCAGGGGCTCATGGCTCCAGCAACTGTTCTTGCCCCAGGGCCGCTCCATGACCGCTTCATCGATGTACAGGCACAGGCCGTAGGAGTACGCCAACAGGTGAGCGGGCTCATAGCCGTGCTGGCGTATTTCTTCGCGGATGTTGTCGATCTGATTGCGCACTTGTTGGTGCACGTCCTTGATGTTGGGCAGCGCATCCAATGTGCGTAGGCGCATGACCAAACCGAAAAGCGGCATTGCGGCATCCAGCATCAGGTTGGTGAGGCCGCCTCGTAGTTGAAAGTCTGGATCAGCTGGGTAACCTTCATAAAGGGGCGCAGGCTCTGGCTTCTCTGCGGGTTCTCCAGACGGTACGGCTGCGTTAGGGGCTTTTCCACGAAGCGTCGAGTTCAACGGTCGGGTCCCAGCACTCTGAGCATCGGTGAGCCCTGTTTTATTCTGATCCATGTCACTCACCCCTAATCGCCCAGAACTGCAGTTCAAGCCCTGGGAATTCACCCGCAACATGGAAGCCGAAGCCATTGGCCGACTTCATGCACGCCCAGGCCGGGTCGCGCTTGTCCAGCTCGAAATAGCTGAAGCCTGCATGGAACGGCAGGTCGCGTGGTGCGACAGGCAGGGGTAACAGCGGGATGCCAGGTAGTTGCAAAGGCACCAGGTCATTCAATGACTCAAGTGAGGTGACCTTGGCTTTCTGAATGAACATCTGACGCAACGTCTGCGGCGGCAGGTTGGCACGCACGGCGACGATGAAGTCGGCTTCGTCGGTCAGGCGACGGTCATCCAGCGTGGTCTTCATCACGCCATAGTCCAGCGTCTCCAGCGGCAACGACATGGCGCGTGGTTGCAGGACTGTGCTCAGTGCCCGACGCAGGGTGTCTTCCAGGGGCTTGAACGAGGTACGCAGGGCGGTGTGGTGATAGGCCGGGTATTCTTGCGGCAGTCGGTTCTCGTCGGTGAAGGTGACGAACTCACCGCAGGCCTGGCTCATGGACAGGTACAACTGTTCAGGATGCGTTTGCCCTTGCCTGGCCAGGTGGTTGAAGCAGGGCCACCAGCGGTTCATGGCCTGCAGCAGGTTGAAGTCGCGGATGTCAGCAATGCCGGACTGGCCCGATGCGCCAATGCGGACGGCAAGATTGCGTGCACGCTCGCGTAGGGTGTTGGTGATTTCTTCGAGGAAGCGTTGAAGCGCCGGCACGGCTCGCACCGAGACGCTGGTGGGGTAGAACGTTTCGTCCAGTTGCAGGCTGCCGTCGGGACGTCGTTCCAGGATGCGTGCCAGGGCCAGGCGGGTGTAGGCGCTGCTGTCCTCGGCTTTGCGTTTGAGCTGCAAGTTGGGCATGGCCAGGTCGACCTGCACCAGGTCACCGTCGGCGCTGTGGGTATCCTTGATTTCCTCCGCCTGGGCGTTGTAGCGGAAGTTGGCGGCATTGTCGGGCCAGCTGACTTCTCGGCCCCCCTCGGTACGCAGCGGCAGGCACAGAAATATCTCGCTGTCTTTCGAACCGTCGTCCTCGATTTCCAGGGGCGGCGGTGGTGGCAGATCGGCTGGAATGTCGAATACCGTGCCATCGGGCATGATGCCGCGTGCCTTGGTGATGGCGATCTTGCCCAGGCTCAGGTACTCATCGTTCAACTGCAGTTCGCTGAAGCCGTAGAACGCCGCGTTGAGGCTGCCAAGGCGTTGATGAAAGGCTGCTTCACTGGCACGTGCGGCTTGTTGGAAGTGCTGCGGTTTGACGAACAGGCCTTCGGGCCACAGGACGGGGTTACGTGAACTCATGAGCGCTCCGTGTCAGCGTGAGTAAGGGGGGAAGGGTGGAGAGGCGCTGTCATTCCTCCTCCTTGAGCAAGATCTGAGCGTCGTTGACCAGCACTGAAAGAATGATCTGGTGGCCGCGTGGCGGAATTCGCAGCACCTGCTGCCAGGTCGCGTTTTGCTGGTTTCGGTAGTCACCAATCACCGCGACGAAGCGGGTTTCGGGCTCGATGGGTTCAAGCGGAATGAACTTGAACTGGCCTGGGTTCAGCAGGTAATCGTCATCGCGGATGTAGGTACTGCGCAGGGTCTTGGCGGGGTCAGCGTCAAGCAGTTGGTACACGCTGTTGCGCAGCAGCGAGTCATCGCGCAGTTGCAGGATCTTGATTGCAATCGGTGTGGCGATAGGCGCGCTAGCTGCAGTCATGCTGTTTGGCAGCGTGAGGACCACCGTTGGGTCGTCATAGCTGCCGGGGGTGCTTTCTTCCATAGGGGAGCGAGCCAGGTCACCGTCGTCACCCTCGTCGGTCTCCACAGGTGACATCGCGGGGAATTGCGTCTGCAGGTACTCGAACAAGGTCCCGACTTTGTCGGTCAGCGTGTGTGGGTCTGCGGCGCTCAAGGTCACCGCGTAAGGGCTTGCTTCCAAGCTGCTCTCAGGTATGGCCGCTACGTCGACGCTGTTCGGATTGCCGTTGAGCGTTGGGCTGACGTTGATGCTGAACGCGACTTGAGTCGGGTGGTCCTTGGGCGGCCCGATCGGTAATGAATGATCCCTGATCACTTGAGTGGCTCTGTTCCAAGAGGTGCAGCCGGAAAGCCCAAGCAGCATGATCAGCAGTGGAGCAGTCAAGAAAGGTAGGCGGCTCATAGGCGTTCTCCCGCCGTCAGATGTTGCAGCGGATCCGCTGTTGATGGCGCTGCATCAGCCAGGGCGTCGAAGGCCGCCATTGGGTCTTTGCCCATGCACGGATCGAAGACGGAGCAAATCTCGATAACGAACTCGGGGCCAGGCGGCCTGTGCTGCCAAGCGTGGGCTGGTACTTCGGCAATCAGCCTATCGAGCACCCTGGAGTCTGGGTGGAACAGGTCTTCCAGCGAACGCGGGTGTGCGTGCTCATGGGCGTAATTGGCCAGCAGCTGATACGCACCGATTCGCAGCCGGTCACCTTCCAACAGACGCCGAGGGGGTAGCGACCCCAGGCAATCAATCCCATCGTTTACATAGGTATGGTGACAGTGATCGATCACGCAGAAGCTGCCCTCGATCCAGCGGATTTCGCAATGGACCGGCGCAACGCTGTAGTGCCGGTCGTTGATCACCCAGCTGGCACCTTCGCTGCCGATGGTGCCGCCCGTGCGGTCGAACCGATGACGCAGGGTGACGGTGTGGTGCACCTGGTCGAGATTGATGATGCTCAAGGTCAATGTGCTCATGACCGCCCCCGGAAGCGAACAACAGGACTAATTTCGCCATCGCGGTCATCGACAAAGCTGGTCCAGCCCAGGTAGGCGCCTTGGCTGCGGTGTAGGCAGAACGGCGATAGCGCGTTTTGCTTCAGGTGCAGCTCCAGGTCGTACGCCAGGCCATCGCGCAGCAGAAAGTCGATCAGCGCCCGCAAGCGACCAAAGTTGATGCCACTGGGCAGCAAGGCACGCAGTTGCGCCTGGTCGAGTTCGCTGATGACGATGGTGAATTTGCTGCTGCGGGTACGGGTGCGGCTGCCGACCATGAACGTGCTCCCCAGCTCGCCGTTACTGCGCCCAAGGCTTACCAGCTGTTTGCTTTTCGTCGGTACTGAGCGCGTTTCGAATTCGCGAATTCGCACATGCGTCAGGTCGAAGCAGTGGGCGATGATGCCGGCGACGGTTCCCGGTGCGCGGCTGCGGCTGGCGATAACTCCGGCAAAGCTGAGCAGTCGGCTCCAAGGCAGTGTCGTATCGCCGCGCAGCTGTTTGTCGTTCAGCCCTAGCAATGCAAACATGTACTGGGAGAACCCATCGCTGGCACCGGGTTGAAAACGGATGTAGTAGCGGTACTTGCGCCAGATCCGGTGCAGCAGGCTGAGCACGTAATGGTTGAAGAAATCGAAGAAGGCCGGCCGCACGCCTACACCCTGGGCATGCTCATAAGCCACCTGCTCCAGGTAGTAGGTTGGCAGCGGCGAGTCGGTGCCGTGCAACCCCATGAATGTGGTGCATACGCGATAGCGCTCGTCTTCCCCGGGCATACGCTCGGCTTTGTACACATCCGATACGGGAAAAGTCAGCCGTGGGTCGCTTGCCAGACGCACGCGCAGCCGGGTGGCCTCGTCCGGCCAGCGCGGTTCCAGGTCATCGCCATGCAGGCCATGCAGCCGCTCCAGCAACTGGAAGAAGTTGTACTGGTGGGCGTTGGCCATCAGCTTGTCGGCTAGATCAGCGGTTGCTTGCCGGTCTGGATGGGCCATGTGTAATGCTCGTTGTTGGTGGTGTTGATCACTTCCAGTTGATGGAAGGAGTTGATGCTGGCGTAGAGGGCGAAGAAGTGCGCGAGCACGCAGCCGAACAGGTACAGGTCGCCCTCGCAGATGAAGGCCGCCTGATCCAGCTTCAGCCGGGTGTGCAGGCCGCGAATGGGTTGCCCCTTGATCAACCAGTCCATGGGCTGCGTCTGTATTTCGCGGATCCCGTCGAGGCGTTTGCGGGTAGTGCGCGCTTGCTGGATGTCGTGCAAGGCGGCGAAGTCGTAGGCACGAATCACCGCCTTGAGCGGCTCCACCGAAAGCAGCGACAGGTAGTTGAGCGACATGTTGGAAATCAAGGCCCAATGCAACTGGCCGTCCAACACGGGTCGATAGGGGCGAGTGGGCGCGCAGATGTTGGTATAGGTCGCCAGGGGGGGCGTGACCTCAGTGAGGACGTTGATGTCATCCACGCCCAACGCGAGTGGTAAATCCCGATTGGTGCAGGTCAGGTCGATGGACGCTGTTTCCAGTTCGCCTATATAGCTGTTGGCATCGGCACGCACGAAGGCAATGCGGTGAGTGACGCCATCGCCGCGCAAGGATTCTTCGAGCTGGTAACGGTAGTAGAGTGCCGTGCGGCCCTGGACATGTTCGATTTCGTGGGCGAATGACTCAAAAGGGCGGAAAGTGCGCAAGTGCTCGCCCGTACTTCCGTCAGTGGTCGTTTGGGTGCTGATAACCTCATCGACGCTGAAGATTTCATAGGCGTACTGCTCTTCGCTTCTTGGCTTCAGCTCTACCTGAGCAGCCTCGCTGGCCAAATCGATGGGCTCGGCACTGTGCTTGAACAGGTTGACTGCCGGGGTGCAGAACAGGCTGAAATCTTCTGTGCCAACGCGCAGCGGTTCTGGCAATTGACGCGTGAAATGGAATTCAATGCCCACCTGCTGGCAGTCTTTTGCCGGCCAGAGCTTCTCCAGACCTTTAATGCTGAAGAAGTGGAAACGTTTCGGGAACACGAAGTATTCCTGCAGAATCCGGTAGCCATCGAAGACGTTCTGCGGGTAGGGGAGCAAGGCTTCGTCAGGGCTGAAACCTGGGAAGGCGATGCTGCTGGCCGGTAGCCGGCGCACCTCACCCTCTATCGTCACGCTGATGTGTTTGATGTACTGGGAAATCCATAGATAGAGCGTGCGGGCGGTGCGGTTATCGCCGCTCAGGTGAAAGTCCAGGCTGGAGCACCCCAACGTGTTCAGTGGCCGCTCGACCAAAGTTTGCAAGCCGATGCGAACCATCGAACTGTCGAGTGTCTGAGTTGCACTCACGGCATCGATTTCGAACGGATGAATGTTCACTGATGTGCAGGTGCGAAACTCACAGGGCACACCGTCCACGGGTTTCGAGAACAACCTTGCACCTTTGGGAATGCGCTGTGATTGGCTGAGCGATTGTTGGCGTGGCGTGAACTGTATGATCGTGGCACTGGGCAGCGGCCGCAGGTAGTTGGGCCACAGCAGCTGCAGCATGGGGTGCGTCAATTCCGGCAGGTCATCTTCCAGCTTCAACCGAAGTTTGGCCGTCAAGAACGCAAAGGCTTCCATCAGCCGCTCGACATCGGGATCGCTTCCCGCCTTGCCCAGCAGTCGAGCAAGTTGTGGGTTGTCCTTGGCGAAGTCGTTTCCCAACTCGTGCAGGTAACGCAGTTCTTCGCTGAATCTGTCCTTTAGTGACATGGTTCATCTCACTCGGGTATAGCGGTTGTGCCCGTTGACCAGCAGCTCCAGTTGCAACTGCTCCGCGTGGTTGTTGACCTGTACGTGGCAGTCCAGACGAAAATGCAACTCCAGCGGAGCGTGGCAATCGGGAACCGCTTTGAGCGCACGCACGTGGATGCGTGGCTCGAAGCGCTGAAGGGTGCGGCGGATATCGGCGCTCACTTGCTGCAGCAGGTCGCCACTGCTCACGTCATGCCCGTTGAAGTCGCGCAGGCCCAGCTCAGGGCTGCTCTGGGAGCAACCTTGGCGGGCATTCAGCAGCGTTTCGAGGTGGCGCTTGATGGCGGCGAACTTGTGCGAAGCGTTCTCCTGGCGAGACGGCTCCCGGACGGCAGACTGATCCGCCATCAAACGATCGAAAAACCCACTCATTGCGTGTCGAGCCGACCTACCAGAGAGATCTCGAAGTTGGCACCCATGTACTTGAAGTGCGGACGCACGGCGAGCGAGACCTGGTACCAGCCCGGATCACCGGCCACATCCGAGACCTCAACCTTGGCAGCACGCAGCGGCCGACGACTGCGCACGTCAGCCGAAGGGTTTTCCTGATCGGCGACGTATTGCTTGATCCATTTGTTGAGTTCGGACTCAAGGTCGCGGCGCTCCTTCCAGCTGCCGATCTGCTCGCGCTGCAGCACTTTGATGTAGTGGGCCAGGCGGTTGACGATGAACAGGTAAGGCAGCTGGGTGCCAAGCTTGTAGTTGGTCTGCGCCTGCAGGCCTTCGGGCGTCTTGGGGAAGTTTTTCGGCTTCTGCACCGAGTTGGCCGAGAAGAACGCGGCGTTGTCGCTGTCTTTGCGCATGGTCAGGGCAATGAAGCCCTCTTCGGCCAACTCGAATTCCTTGCGGTCGGAGATCAGCACCTCGGTAGGAATCTTGGCTTGCAGCTGCCCCAGGGATTCGTACAGATGCACTGGCAGGTCTTCAACGGCGCCCCCGGATTGCGGGCCGATGATATTCGGGCACCAGCGGTAGCGGGCAAAGCTCTCGTTGATGCAGCTGGCCAACAGGAAGGCCGAGCTGCCCCACAGGTAGTTCTCGTGCCGACCGTTGATGTTCTCATCGTAATTGAAGCTGCTGATCGGCTGATCCTGGTGGTGGTAGGCGGAGCGCAGCATGAAGCGCGGCCCGGTCAGGGCGGCATGGCGGGCATCTTCACTTTCGCGGAACGCGCGCCATTTGGCATGACGGGGGCCTGCAAAAATGTCTTTGATTTCCTTCAGATTGGGCAGCTCTTCAAAGCTGCTCAGGTTGAAGAACTCCGGGGAAGGCGCTGCAATGAACGGGGCATGTGACATGGCGCCCACAGATGCCATGTAGCTCAGCAATTTGATATCAGGCGAAGAGGGCCCGAAGTTGTAGTTGCCGACCATGGCGGCAACGGGCTCGCCACCAAATTGGCCGTAACCGGCGGTGTAGACATGTTTGTAAATGCCGCTGCAAGTGATATCTGCCGCGTTCTCGAAGTCGTCGAGCAACTCTTCTTTGCTGACATGCAAGACTTCAAGTTTGATGTTCTCGCGAAAGTCCGTGCGGTCGACCAGAAGTTTGAGGCTGCGCCACGAGGATTCGAGCTGCTGGAACTCAGGCTGATGCAGGATGGCATCCATCTGTTTGCTCAGTACCCGATCCAGCTCGGCGATCATCTGATCGACGCGGTGCTTGTTGATGAGTTGATCTGGGTCATTACTTTTGAGGATTTCGGCTATGAAGGCGGATACACCCTGCCGGGCAACTTGGTAACCCTCTTGCGCGGGAACCAATTTGGTTTCCGCCATGATCTGATCGAGCAAGGTGGCATTGTTCAACGTTTCGGACGTTGTTTCGACAGTGACGGTTGTGCTGCTTGGCTTTGGCATGGGGACGCTCCGTTGTCTCAGTCTTCTTTGGGCGCTTCAAGCACCAAGTCCAGCTCTTGGGCGAGTTGCTTGCGGGCATGCTCGTCGTTCAACAGATGTTGCAGCTGTTTGCGGAAGGTAGGCACGTTGCCCAGCGGGCCTTTCAGGGCGACCAGCGCTTCACGCAACTCCAGCAGCTTGTGCAGCTCGGGCACCTGGCGGGCGATGCGATCCGGCCCGAAATCCTGGATGGACTTGAATTGCAGGTTGACTGCCAGCTCGGCATCCGGGGTCGCGCTGAGCGCGGAGGGCACCGACATGCCCAGGCTGACATCGGCGTCGTTCAACACGTTGTTGAAGGTGTGTTTATCGATGCGCATGACCTGGCGGTCTTCGAGGGAGCGGCTGTCATCAAGGCCAAAGTCACCCAACACCAGCATCTTGTGCGGCAGTTCTACTTCGGCCTGCTCGTCACCGGTGGCGGGCACATATTTGATGTTTATACGCTCTTTTGGTGCGACGGAACCTGTGCTCTTTGACATCGAGAAATGTCTCCCTGTTGTAGGAAATATCCATTAAGTTGGTTGCGTTGCAAGTTACACTTGTAGGACTTTTCTCTAATATGTGTGCGACTAGTGTAAGTTGCTTGTCTGTTTGGACTCTCCTAAAAACCATGCATTGATTAGTGCTAAGTGGTCGAGCGCGAAAGTGTAATAAAATATTTATTTGTTATTTTTGATTTTAGTGGGCTAGTCTCTTGTCGGTTTTCGGCGATCAATTACCTGGTGGTGTTGAAAGCCTGTGGAATATTGAATGGAAACTTACAAGCGATGATGGGTAGAAATACGTATTGCGTAGGACTATCGCTGATGTTCTGCTGTTTGCCGATATCCGCGAACGCTGGTCAAGACTGCTCGAAAATCGAGTCGAATCTAGTGCGCTTGGCATGCTTCGATCAGGCTGCGGGCACTCCAGCGCATGTGAAGAGACGTCAGTGGTCAGCGCAGGAGCAGGACGCGCCGACAGTGTTACGCGTAATGGCCAATGAGGCCGCGCGGGCGGCTGATGATTTGACGTTTCGTATCGGCAATCCTGGTGACGGCAGTGCAGCTACACATGACCTTGTGATTTCGGCACCCGCGATCGCATCAATCGACGATCGCGCTTACCTGGCAATCAGTTGCATACAGAACATATCTCGCTTGCAGTTGATTGCCAGTCGGCCCATCGAGGGGAGTCGGGTTAACGTACGTTTGACGGGGGAGGGCGGTTCTACCAGCCAAACTCCCTGGCAAGTGATGGAGAACGGCCAAGTACTGGACGCTGGGCGCGGCCTTCCAGCGATCGAGCAAATCAAGAAACTGATCGGCGCTCAGCGCATACAGGTGCTCAGCGACAGCCCCGAGATTGATGGCCTGACGTTCGACGCCCAGGGCCTGGACCTGTTGATTCGCCAGGCACGAGGTATCTGCCGGTGGTAGCGCAGGTGTCAGGGGAAGACATCAATAGGCTGCTCGCACCGATTGACCCGGCAGCCCCTGCCGGACTGTTCGACGTCGAAGACGAAACCTACCAGGCCATTGACCAGGAGATGGTCAAGCTAGGCGGGCTGCAGGAGGCTTCAATCGACTGGAGCTATATCGAAGAAGCGTCTCGCCAGTACCTGGGCCAGCAGTGCAAACACTTGCGAATCGTCGCGCACCTGAGTGTCGCCTGGCTGCGCAGTGGTTGCTGGGAGCGCTGGGGGTTCACCTTGGCGCTGCTGGGTGGATTGATCGAAGGCTATTGGGAAACCGCTCATCCCAAGCCTGGCCCGAAAGGCTTCCTGGCCAAGCGCAAGCTCGTTGGCCTAGTGCTCAATCGCTTGATCGATGCGCTGCCTCGTCTTGATCGTTTCACGTATACACCAGCACACGCCTCAGCGGCGAACAGTGCGTTGGTTCGTTTGGCACATCAGCAGGAAGCCGCGCATCTTGACGCGGCTGTTCTGAATGAACTGGAGCGGCTGCTGCGCAAACACACCGATCTTGCCAATGGCGTTGGCGAGCCTTGCGCACCTGAAGAGACGGCCATCAAGCCTGCGCCGCTGGCGGATATCATCGCCTCGCCCAAGCCGCACGTGTTGGTCGGTAACGAGCGCGAGACGCGGCGGGCCGTACTGAGCATGGCCGAACTGATCAACCAGCAGGATCCCTACGACCCAACCGGTTATCAACTACGTCGCTTCGGCCTGTGGGCCCACATTCAAGCCGCACCGCAAACCCAGCAGGGCAACCGTACAGAGTTGATGGCGGTGCCACGGGATATTGCCTCTGACTACGAGGACGCCATCGCCGGCACGGTGATTGATGCGGTGTTGCTCCAGCGTATCGAAAAAAGTGTGACTGCCTGTCCCTACTGGATTCGCGGCAGCTTCCTCGCAGCCACTGCCGCCTCGCGGTTGGCGATGGGCGAAGTGGCTGAAGCCATCCGTGCGGCGACTGCTCGGTTCGTTCAGCGCATGCCAGCGCTGCAGCAGCTTTGTTTCAGCGACGGTCGGGTGTTTGTCGACGACCAATGCCTTGCCTGGCTCAAGGGAGCAGACGGGCAATCCGGGCAAGGCGTCGCCTCCCAAGAATTCGCCAACCTGCGCGAAGAGCTGGTCAGCCAGCTGGAAACCGCCGGCGTAGAACCAGTCTTGCTAAGGCTGCAAGGGATGCAGGCGGATTTTCGTGCCCCCCGCGAGCGCTGCCATACCACAGTCATCGCGGCTGACCTGCTGGCAGCACGGGGCGTGTCCTGGTTGGCCCATGACCTGTGCGCTGGGGTAGCGCGAACGATGCAGCAAACCACCGCCAGCGACTGGGAGCCCGAGGTCTTTCAGCGGCTTCAGCAATATGCGTCACCCCACGTGCTGGCCGACCGGAACAAGGAGCAGGAGCGTCGATGAATCAACTCTGGAAGTACCTCAAACGTTGGGGCTGGCCGCTGATGACCCGCATCGGTCTGGCGATGCCGCTGCTGCTCGGGCTTGGCGCTACACTGATGCTAGTTGCCATCTGGTGGCTCGGCCCGCAATGGACCTGGCGCGAGCAGCAGCCACTGGCCAGCGTGGCGCATCGCAGTGTGGCGAGCCTGGTACTCGTTCTGGTGCCGCTGTTGTGTTGGCTGTTTGTTTTGCGAGCACGCTTTCGCCGATTGCAAGCGGAACGTCAGCAGGCGGTGGCCGCTGAGATGGACCCCGCGCTGCCGTTTGTCCATGCGCAAGAAACGGCATTGAGCCAAGGGCTTGCACGCTACCTGGACAACGCTGGTGGGCGTCGGGCTTTGTACCGACTCCCGTGGTACCTGGTACTGGGCAGTGAACAGGCCGGTAAGAGCAGCTTTATCGATTGTACCGATCAAAGTTTTTCCCTGACCCGTATCGACAAGGTCCAGACACGAGGCCGACAAGCCCTAGCGCTTGCCTACCCAGTGGGATGGTGGATCAGTAATGATGCGGTGATCATCGACCCGCCCGGTGCCTTTATCAACCAAGACACCCCGGCAGGCTCGCCGAGCAGTGATTCAGCTGACGCTGAACCCTCCGTACCCTCTGGAACCCACGCGAAATTGTGGCAGCATCTGTTGGATTGGCTGCAGCGCAATCGAAGTCAGAGAGTCCTTAACGGCCTGGTGCTGGTTGTGGATCTACCCGCGCTGCTGCACGGTACCGCCGAGCAACGCACCGCACTTGCCCACGTGCTGCGCGCACGCCTTTACGAGGCGAGCAGCCAGCTGGGCTCGCGCTTGCCGCTGTATGTCGTATTGAGCAAATTCGATCTGCTGGATGGCTTCGAGCAGTTCTACGCCAAGCTCTCAGCCGCCAAGCGCAACAGCCTGTTGGGATTCACGTTCAAGCTGGATGCAGTCGACACCTTCGACGCTTGGCTAGACGAGTACGGTGAACACTACGATCGGTTGCTGAACCAGTTATTCGAGCAGGTGATTGATCAGCTGGACATGCAGAGTAGCCCTGCGTCGCGTTCACGTCTCTGCTCACTGCATGGGCAGTTGCTCGGGTTGCGTCCGATACTGTTGAACTTCCTGCGTGAGACCTTGGCAAGTGATCGTTTCACCACCCCGGCGCTCGTGCGCGGCGTGTATTGGTCGTCAGTCGTACAGCAAGGCGACATGCGCAATGCTTTTGTCCGCGAGGCTGCACAAGCTTACAAGACCAAACTCCCCTTGCTGGAAGGCAAGGCGCAAGGCAAGGCGTTGACCTATTTCATTCAGCAGGTCTTTGGGCGGGTCATCTACAAAGAGGCGGGCCTTGCCGGCGACAATGTCACGGTGGCACGCAGCAAGCGCCAATTGTTGTGGGTAGGTTCATCTGTCGGCATCCTGGCCTTCTGCGTCGCCATCGCCAGCTGGCATCGTTACTTCGACATCAATGGCATCAAAGCAGCAGGCGTGCTTGCCAAGAGCCGAGAGTACAGCCACTACGAAGTGGACCAGCGTCTGGACTCGACCGGGCGCAACTTGCTGGAGCCCCTGGACCAGATCCGCGCTGCGGTCGCAGTGTTTGGCGACTACCGCTCTGCCTGGCCGGGGGTTGCTGATCTGGGCCTGTACCAGGGGCGTGCCATTGGCCCAACGGTGGATGAAGCGTACCTGAGCTTGTTGTCCAAGCGCTTTTTGCCCGCCCTGGCCAGCGGCGTAGTCGATGCCATGAATGCGGCACCTCCGGGCAGCGAGCAGCAAATGGCTGCGCTCCGGGTTTACCGGATGCTCGAAGATCGCCAGAACCGCCGGCCGGAATGGGTCGAGGACTGGATGGCGCGGCAGTGGCAACAGGCCTTCCCCGGCGAAGGGCAGCTGCAACGTGATCTCATGCAGCACCTGAAATATGCCTTGGCCTATGCCGATACCGATCTGCCGCAGTATCGCCAGCGTGTCAACGACGTGCAGCAGTCGTTGCGCAAGGTACCGCTGCCACAGCGGGTGTATGCAGGCCTCAAGCAACAGGCCGAGGAACAACTGCACACAGGGTTGGATCTACGTCACCAGGTCGGCCCTGCTTTCGATGTCGTCTATCAGCCGTCTTCCGGATCAAACCAAGGAGACAATGGCATCTTGTTGGCCCCAATGCTGACCGCCAAAGGCTTCAACGAGTACTTTGAGCCGCGTAGCCGGCGCTTCGCCGAAATGGCAATGATTGACCAGTGGGCACTGGGGGAGCGGGCACAACTGGATTACTCCGATGCCGACCAGGCGGCGCTGACCGAGCGGCTGCACAACCTGTACAGCGCTGACTACATCGACAGTTGGCGGCGTGCCTTGAGTGCATTCTCCGTGGCCGACTTTCGTGATCTCGAACATGGGGTCGCGGTCCTGGAACAGTTGACTGGCCCTGCAGCGCCGTTGCACCGATTGTTGGAGACGGTTCGCGACAACAGTTCGCTGTTATCACCGGTGAACGTTGGCGCGGGGGATGAGACTGCCTCGCTTGTATCGGTCACCAGCAAGCCCGAACAACAACATGCGCTAGCGATTCAGCGAGCGTTTGCAGGCCTGAGCGCAATGCTGCAAGCCGCTGGTGAAAAGCCCAGTTACTACGATGAAACGCACGCGGCCATGGCCGCCGTGCATGACTATGCCAAGGCGGTGCAGGACAGCCCGGATCGAGGCAAGGCCGCCCTGCAAGCTGTGCATCAGCGCTTTTCAATGACAGGCCACGATCCAATCGCTACCTTGCAACGCGTGGCCAGGGGTTTGCCAGCGCCTATCAATCATCAGGTCAGAAAGGTGGCAGATCAAACGGCGCAAGTAATCAAGGTTGAGGCGCTGCGCGAGCTGGAGCGACGTTGGGATACTCAAGTCTACAGCTTCTTCCAGCAACGCCTGGCCGGGCGCTATCCCTTCGTAGTCAGAGCGCCCGATGCTTCGCTGGAGGACTTTGAAGCGTTCTTCGGGCCCAAAGGGCGACTGCAGCAATTTCAGGAACAGTACCTGGATGTCTTCCTCAAGGACAATCTCGAAGCCTTGCAGTCCGGTCTGCAAGGGCGTTCTCTGGTCCGTGGTGATGTGATCGAGCAGTTGGTGCTGGCCGATCGCATCCGCGAAACCTTCTTTGACCAGCGCGGCAACCTCAGCGTGCAATTCAGTATCGAGCCATTGGGGCTCAGTGCGAATCAACGCACCAGCCTGCTGGATCTAGATGGCCAGCTGATTTCCTATACCCACGGCCCAAGCCAGATCACCGGTATCGTCTGGCCCAATACCTTGGGGCAGCACGTGCGCAGCAACCTCACCCTGCTCAGGCAGAACGGCAACAGCAGCAGCCTGGAGTACCGAGGCCCGTGGTCGATGTTCAGGCTGCTTAGCCGCGGGTCGCTCAATGGGCGTACTGCAACTAGCGTGGACCTGAGCTTCCGGACCGGTGAGGGCGTGATGCGCTACCGGCTGAACGCGGAAAAGGCCTTCAACCCAATTACACAACAACCTTTCAAGGATTTCCGGTTGCCGCGAGGTTTGTTACAGCATTCATCCAAGATTGATCACGCCGGGCATCTGACCACTCAGGCATCTTCTGTCCGTTGATGACGTCACGCGCCTGTCACGCCCAGCTGCTACCGTCCGCGCTCCATTTCCCAGCACAAGGTGTGCAACAAGGTGTCTCCCAGCCCCACCCGCAAACCCTTCATGCTCCGGTCCGATAACATGCGCAGCGACGATTTCGCTGCGCTGTTCACCCAACTGCACGGCAACCTCTACGCCGACATGCCGAAGCTGGGTGAGGGCATCGTCATCGGCGGTGTCTACGGCCGCTTCGAAGGCATGAGCGTGCGGCGCATGCATTACCAGGGCGACTTCACCATCGCCTTGCCCGCGCCGCAGGACGAAATCACCTTCGTGCTGCCCACGGCGGGTAAGATCATCTTCGATCACCGTGGCGAGTCGATCGGCGGTGCTCAGGTCGGGCTGGCGGTCGACAAGCTGGACATCCGTTCGGTGCGCTTCGCCGAGGGCCATTCCCAGTGCGGCATGTCGATCCGCCGGGGGTTGTTTGCCGAGCGCCTGTCGGCATTGCTGGGGCGGCCGTTGGCAGCGCCAATCCGCTTTGCCCCGGTGGTGGACCTCAATGTGGCAGCCTTTAAAGGTATTCGCGCCTTGCTCGAAATGGCCACCGGCGCCGGGTTCGACCCACTGATCAATAGCGGCTTGCTGATGCCGGTGCGACTGCAGGAGATGTTGGTCGATGCCGTACTGGAAACCTGGCCGCACAATTACTGCGAGGCCTTGCGCAGCCCAGTTCCTTCGATTGCACCGAGGCATGTCAAGGCGGCGATGGCTCACATTCGCGAACAGCCCCTCAGCGTGATCAGTGGCAGCGAGCTGGCCGGGCGAGTGAATGTCAGCTTGCGTGCGCTGCAGGACGGCTTTCGGCGGTTTGCCGGTACTTCGATCGTCGGGTATCAGCGCCAGGTACGCCTGGAGCAGGCGCGGCAGGTGTTGGCGAAGGGCGAGGGTGGCTCGGTGGCCGAAGTGGCCTTGCAGCATGGGTTCAGCAATGCCGGGCGATTTGCTCAGTACTTTAAGCACGCATTTGGGTTGAACCCCGCCGATGTGCGGCGGGGCCCCCTTAACGTTTAAATGCTCAACCCAGTGCGCCGCTCAGACAACCGCCACGCTGGCTTCGCGGTTTGCAGGCGCTAATGCCCAGTCGCGCGATGCCAGTTGCTGCAACTGGTTAAAATGGGTGCAGATCGCTCCGAGCAGTGCTGCGTCAGCCTTCGAGTCCATGCCGGGGTAAGGCTTGCCGTGGTAGTCGCCCGAATAGGTAAGCACCGCTTCGACACTGCCTTCGCTGTCTTTGTACAGCTGCTTTATCCGCTGCGCTTCCCGGTCTTTGCCGTCAGCGCAAGCGAGCGCATAGTGAATGGCCAGGGCGGCGCCGAAGGCCAGGGCAGGCGTTTGGATGCCATGCTTGCGTGCCAGGTCGATGCTGCTGAAGATGCGCTCGTTGCGCTGAAGCTTGCGCAACGGGTCGCGCCCCACTCGGCTGCACGGGTCCTTGAACGACGTTTTGCAGCGTTCCAGAAAGGTTGCCGCAAACCCGTTGATGACGTCTGTCATCTGTGGGTTCTCCGCCGTCAGGGCCGGCGCGACCTCCTGGTTGATCAAGCGCTTGGCTAGCGCAGCCACCCGCGCATCGCCCATGCCCTGGCCTACCCAGTCATACCCCAGCAGGCTTGCGTACCAGGCGATGATGGCGTGCGGGCCATTCCACAGCCGATTCTTGATCAGCTGGATCTGCGCGATGTCAGTGACGGTTTTCACCTGGCGCAGGCGTTCCAGCAGGTCGCTGCCGCGCTCGACGTACAGCGGCATGTCGGGTTCGCTGTTGAACAGGATCAGGTGCAATTGGCTCATCGCGCTACTGGATTGCGCAAAAGGCCTGAACCGCCCGATCAGACGTTCGTACTCTGGTACCGGCGCGGAAGGTTTGCGGGCGAGCTCAGGCTCGCTTTCCAGGCTGTTCTGGAACATCTGCGACTTGATCCGCAGCTGTCTGAGCAACGCATCGTTGCTGATCTTCGAAACGATACGGCTGACCACGGTCTCAGCGAAGTGGGTCTTTTCCAGAATCTGTTGGCTGATCGCCTGCGGGCACAGTAATTCAAGCTCCGCTTGCACGTGCAGGCGCACGAACGCGGCGCCGCCGATCTTGTTCAGCACGGTCAGAATGGTCAGGGCGCGGCCACGGCGTTCGAAGCGACGCAGCAGACCCTTGGCGATCACCTTGGCCTGTTTGCGGATGGCCTGCTCAGGCAAGCTCAAACCGATGATTTCAGCGGCGGTGTACATCTCGATCAGCGCATCGTCATCGTCCATATCGATCATGCGCACGTTTTCGATGGTCTGGTCGAACGAGGTGGCGCCATAGCGCACGCTGTAACTGCCAAAGGCGCTGACAGTTTCCCTCAGCATGCGCGAGCGGGTGGCGGCGATGATCTCGCAAGGGCGGGTGTAACCATCCCAATGGGAGAACACCTGGGTCAGGTAGCCGCCGCCGATGGCCCCAAACCCATGGATGCCGACGCGGAACTGATTGAGTGAGGCAGGGAAGGGCTCATTCACCGCTGGCGTGCCCAGGTGCGGTACGCACTCGCTCAAGTCGGCCAGGAATTCGTGCATGCTGCGGTAGGCCTTGAACGCACCCGCCTTCACCTCGGGCGCGGGCGGCTTGATGTCTTCGATCAGAATCCCTTGCCCTTCGGCGCGTATGGCCGAGAGCAGACCATTTTCCGAGTCTTCGACCATGAAGCATTTGCTCGGCTCGGTATTGAGCGCACTGGCCGCGCGCAGGAATATTTCGGGGTGGGGCTTGCCTTGGCTGACTTCGTCGCCACAGACGGTTACGTCGAAGTATTTGAGCACGTTGGCGTTGATGAGGTACTCCTCGGCAATGGCTCGGCGGCTGGACGTGGCGACTGCCATCGTCAGGCCCGATTTGCGCAGGCGCTCCAGCACTTCCAACAAGCCAGCCTTGATCGGGACGCCGTGATTGCGTACGTACTCCAGCTCAAGCTGGTCAGCGCGCTGGCGAATCTGCGCATACGGGAAGCCTTCACCGTTGTGCGCCTTGGCCAGTGCCTCGGCCTTTTTCGCGCTGAGGCCCAGTGAGCCTATCAACGTCTGTTCGCTCAACGCCTTGCCGAAAATCTCCATGGAGGCTTGTTTCAGCGTTTTGAAACGCAAGCGCTCGGTGTCGAACATGGTGCCGTCCATGTCGAAGATGGCGCTGAAAATACGTTTGCCCTGAAAGAAAATCATGAGGTATGGTTATCCCTTTTATCCTGTGAACCCTGCCGCTTTGCCAATGGGCACAAGCGATGACTACGGAAAACTGCAGTGAGGTCCGTCAGGTGGGAGGTACACGATCGACAAGGGGGCGCTCAGGGGTGACGCAGAGGTAGGGTGGGACGGAGCGGGGTTTACAGAGGAGGGCTGCAAGCTTTGCTGTGAGGCGGGCTTTGCCTTTGATTTCACGCCCACTGGCTGCAGTTCGATGTGCAGGCAGTGAGCGCAAGTAGCGATGGATACGTGTGATTCCTAGCATGAGGTGAAGTGCTTCCTGTTCAGTAACGGGTAGTCCTTTTTCAGCCTTGCATGTATGCGTGATGACATGCAAGGCCTGGTCATGAATCAGAAGGCGTAGCTGGCCTTGAGGCTGCCGCTCGCGCCATGGCTGCCGCTGCCACCCAAGGCGGCCACTTCAGCGCCGACACTCAGGGCGCCGAGGCTGGCCATCAGGTTCGCGCCGACATTGAACTGGTCGCGGTTGTCGAAGGCTGAACGCTGATCGATGCTCAGTCCCAGCAAGTGGCCCTCGCTGTCGACCTGATGGTCGCCCAGGGCATGGTCGTAGCCCATTTCGACACCCGGCACCAGCTGCCAGCTGCCCATGGCGAGCGGGGCGAACGAGGCCTTGAGGTTGGCCACCGCGCTGCGCCGGGTGTCCTGCAGGTCGTCCACCTGCAGCGCCAGTTCGCTGCCTTTTTCGGTGAACCCGGACAGGTCGACACGGCTGACCCGCATACCCAGGCTTGGCTCCAGCACCACGCCACCGGCGTTCAAGCGATAGCCCAGCGCCAGGCTGCCACTGGCCAGGGTGCCGTGACTGTCACCCTTGGCGGTGCCCAGCCCACTCCCGAGTTCGCGTTTGCTGGTGTAGTCGAGGTAACCGGCACTGGCATCGGCGGCGATGAACAGGCCCTGTTCCAGGCTGCCTGGGGCGAAGCGGGCGCCGAGGCTGAGGAAGGTCAGGTCGGTGTCCGCTTCGCCCCCTGCGCCACCGACGTTGCCGTTGCTGTAGCCGAAGCCGGCATGGGCGCTGAGTTGTTCGGAGAAGCGCTGGGTCATGCCGATCATCAATCCTTGGCTGTGCTCATTGCTGCTGGCGGCGTGGGCCGAGCCGTCGGTGCCCAGATAGCTGGCCAGCGCGGTGCTCCACAGGCGCGACTGGCCGACCTTGAGGTCAATGCCGTCGGCGAACGGGGCGGCCGCGCGGTCGATCATCGCGCCCTGGCGCAGCAGATAGCTGGCGGCGTCTGCATGCACCTGGCCACCCACGGTCGACTCCACGCCACCCAGGGTGCCGGCGTCGATGGCCGACTGCAGGTAATAGTTGTAGGCGCTGTAGCTACCCGAAAGTGAAGTGTCCTGCAGCTGCCGGAGCAGTTGTGCACCCGCGGCGGCGTTGCCCACGAGGCCGACTTCACCCGGTAGCGTGCCGTAGCGCACCATCTTGCCGCGCAGCACGTAGAGCGTTTCCTGGCTTAGCCCGAGGCCTTGCTTGAGGTAGTTGTCCATGCTGCCGTATGCGGCCGTGACCTCGTCCAGGCCTGCCTGCAGGTAGCTGGCTTCGACGCCCAGCAGCGGCGCGTAGACCTCGGCCATACCTGCCGGCATGGCGGCCAGGGTCTCGGCGACGCGGGCGGCGGTGTAGTCGTTGGTGGCCAGGTAGTTGCTCATGATCGTCGCGTCGTCGACACCGGCGATGCTCAGCAGTACGGCGGCGGTCCAGCCGGTTCGGTCCTTGCCGGCGGTGCAGTGGAACAGGGCGGCACCGTCGGCGCTGGCCAGTTCGTTGAACAACAGCGAAAACTGCCCGCGCATGCCGGCATCGCTGACGAAGGCACGGTTGGTTTGCTGCATCATGGCCCGCGCTTGGGCGGCGCTGGAAAACGAGATGCTGGTGATGTTCGAGCCCGAGGTGGTGCTGCCGATGATGTCGATGTTGGTGTAGCTGGCACCGGCTGGCAGGGTGTCGGGCGTGGCGGCGATCTCGCTTGGCGTGCGCAGGTCGTAGACGTCGCTGATGCCCAGGCCGTTGAGCACGGCCAAGTCGCTGGCAGTCGGGGTGAGGGCATTGGCGCGATAGAACACCCCGGCACGCATCACGCCATCGTGATGGGTGGAATAGGCCGTGGTGGTGCCGGCGATGTCGCGGAAGTTGTCCATGCCGGCCAGGCGCGGGGTGTCGAGCGCGTCAGCGGCATGGGCGGCAGAGATGGCGAGGGTAAGCAGGGAGAGGGAGCAGAGCAGACGTTGCAACACGGAAATGGCCTCGGTGAAGTGCGTTGGTCTGGCCACTCTCCGGGGGCAAGATGAAACTCTGTGTTACATATTTCTTGGTGGCGCAAAAGCCAGCGGGAACTGTCCGCTGGCTGCGTTTTCTGTCTCTGGCGGTGAATTCCTTGGCCGGTTGTAGTGCCGTCGGATGACTGCTGGCGCGACTGGGGCATTTGTCAGCCGAATGTTTCAGCCGACGGCGAACCGCGCAACCCGCGCTGCTGCTGCTATGCCTAAAGATGACGCATTCACTTGCTCTCGGCCTCGGTGCCCCAAGGGTAAGCGTAACGCACAGGTACCGAGCGACTGGGAGGTGCCACATGCTGTTCATCATTCACTGGACCATCGCCCCGGAAAACCGCAACGCCGCCATGGCCCGTTTCGCCAAGACCGGCGGCGTTGCGCCAGCGGGCCTGAAAGTCGTGGGCCGCTGGCACGCTGTGGGGCAATTGATGGGTTTCGCCGTGGTTGAAAGCGATGACCTCAATCCCGTGTTGCAATGGACGCTGGACTGGAGCGACTTGATGCAGATGCATGTCTACCCGGCGATGACCGACGAACAGACAGGGCCACTGCTGATTGCCGCTGTTAGCAAGATGACCCTCTGACATGACCTGAGGATCATCAGCCAGTCGTGCCTGTCCTCGCCATCCACTTCAGCAGCGTTGCGATGGGTACCCGACGGTGCACTTCGTGACGCTGCACGTAGTTGCTGTCGCCATACTTTTCACGATAGCGGCTAACGATCAGGTGCTGGCCATCGTCCGAGACCCGGGCCTCAAGTTCGTGAAGCAGTTGTTGCTGGGCGTCCCCCTCCAGACGTCTGAATAGCACGACAGGGGCCTGGGGTTCACTCACCGGCGTGCTCCCCTGGGCAGCTCGTCGGCCGCTTGCCTAGCGCGCCAGTCTTGCCCTCGACTACCCGATCCGCACGTTGTTGGGCGGTGAAGTCGCGCACGGCTCGATAGTAATCGGGCTGGGTGCGCAACCTGTCAGTAATCGGCAACGCGTCGGCGCGGCCATCCACCACGCCGCCAGCTGTGGCCACGTTGCCCAGGGTGTCGACGGTGTCGCTGTTGTCGCCAAACGGGTCGAGCGCCATGCCCAGCAGCGTGCCACCTGCGTCGCGCAGGTTGTGGCTGCCCAGCAGCGGCAGCTCGACGATCGGGCCATCGGCGACGTTCCACACGGCGAAGGTCTGGCCGAAGTCCGAGGTGTGCCGGGCCAGTCCCATCTTCCCGGAGACATCGACCAGGCCTGCCACGCCCAGGGTGGTGTTGAAAATGAAGCGCGTCAGGCTGGTCATCGCCCGCTCGCCATTGCCTTGGAGCACATCGTTGACAAAAACTTTTGGCTCGCCGAAGTTAGCGGCGAAGTTGTGCACGCCTTGTCGCGCGAAATCAGGCAAGGCGCTATAGCCTCGCGCGACCGGCGCGAGCAAGTAGTCGTCGACACTGCGGTTCAAAGCGAACACGGCGCGGTTGGCGGGTTCGGCCGGGTCGCTGAGCTGATAGGTCACTGGGCCACAGGCACTGGCAGGTGGTCGCTGACTACAGCCTCCGGCAGCGAGCAGGGACAGGGCGAGCAGCGCGTTGCGGGCGGAGCACCAGGCAAAGGGAGGGGTAGGCATGAGCACATTCCTGACATGAACTGGCGCCGATGGTGCGGGTGCTTGTTTGCCTGGAAATGTCCGGTTTACTTCGCGGCTGACACTTTGTTTCCGTATTGAAATATATGACTGCAACCTAGGAATGGACTTACAGTTAGCGCTAATCGAACCTTAGTACGCGGTATCCAGGTGTGAGCCATTTGCTGATCGTCGACGATGATGTCGAAGTCCTTGACCTGTTGCAGAAATTTCTCCGGCAGCACGGCTACGAAGTCGATGTGGCCAGTGACGGAAAAGGGCTTTGGCAGGCCCTCGAACGGCGCGTACCGGATCTGGTGATTCTTGACGTGATGCTGCCCGGCGACAGCGGCCTGGTGCTCTGCCAGCGCTTGCGCGCCGAGTTTCCGGTGGCGGTGATCATGCTGACAGCCATGGGTGAACTGAGCGACCGTGTGGTCGGCCTGGAGCTGGGTGCGGACGACTACCTCACCAAGCCTTTCGCCGCTCGTGAGCTGCTGGCCCGGGTACGTGCAGTACTGCGCCGGGCAGGCGAGGCCGCAAGTGCCGAGGTCGCCAGCCCGCGGTCGATCCTTGAGTTCTCGGGCTGGCAGCTGGAGGTGGCACGGCGTGAACTACGTTCGCCCGAAGGTGTGATGATCCCCTTGTCCAACGGTGAGTTCGAGCTGCTGCTGGTGTTTGCCGAGCACCCGCGGCGAGTGCTCAGCCGCCAGCAGTTGCTGGACCTGGCGCGTGGTGAAGCGCACGAAGCTTTTGATCGCAGCATCGATGTGCAGGTGAGCCGGTTGCGTCGCAAGCTGGAAGCCGATGATGGCACTGAGCCGCTGATCCGTACCTTGCGCAATGTCGGCTACCTGTTCACCGCCACCGTGAACCGGAGATGAGCCTGCTCGCCTGGGCGCGCAGGGCCCTGCCACGGCCCCGCGTCACTATCGCCCGGTGGATCGCGCTCACCACCCTGGCAGCCATGCTCGGCCTGTTGCTGCTCAAATGGCTGTTCAGTTCGTTGCTGAGCGTGTGGGCGCAGCCGCCCTTGCTGGAAAGTGGTCTGATTGAGAAAACCGCTGCGGTCGCTCGCATCATCGATGCCGCGCCTGTGGCACAGCGGCCGAACCTCGCCAGTGCGGCAGGTGATGCATCGTACAGTGTGCAATGGCTGCGCCGGCATGAAGATTCGGGTTTGCCACGGCTGGTCGATAGCGAATTTCGCGAGGGCGCGCCAAAGATGCGTGCGTTGTTGAATCGCCCGGATGCGCAAATTGAGGTGTTCGAGCCTGCCGACCTGGCTGTCCAGGCGTCGCCGCGCGGTTACGCCCTGCTGGTCGAATTGACGGACAAGTCGTGGCTGCTGTATCGCGCCACCGACCGCAGTTGGGGGCTGGACGAGCTGCCGCGCAGCTTGATCATCCTGGCGCTGATGATCGTCTCCAGCCTGGCCGTTGCACTGTTCGCCACACGCTATCTCGCCCGCCCACTTGAGCGTTTTGCCGAGGGTGCGCGGCGCTTTGGCAAGGACTTCGATGCACCGCCTATTCAGGTGGTTGGCCCTTACGACCTTCGTCAGGCGATTCTCGCGTTCAACGCCACCCAGGCCCAACTCAAGCACTTTCTCAAAGACCGCACGCAGATGCTGGCGGCGATCTCCCATGACCTGCGTGCGCCATTGACGCGTATGCGTCTGCGGGGCGAATTCATCGAGGATGCTGAGCTGCAGGCCAAGCTGTTCAAGGACGTGGACGAAATGCAGGCAATGGTCGATGCGGCTTTGCAGTTCTTTCGAGATGACGCGCGGCTGGAGCCGGCCACGGCGTTCGACCTGGGCGAGTTGTTGATGACTGTGGTTGATGACTTCAAGGATGCGGGGGTTAGCATCGGTCTCAGTGGACCACACCGCTGTGTCTATGTTGGCCGGCCTATTGGCGTCAAGCGTGTGGTGGTCAATCTGATCGAGAATGCGGCCAAGTATGGCCGTGAGCCAGCGGTGCAGCTGGAGGTCGCTGCCGAACAGCTCGTCATTCGTGTACTGGATCGTGGTCCAGGTATCCCGGAGTCGTTGCAGGAACGGGTTTTCGAACCGTTCTACCGCATCGAAGGCTCGCGCAACAAGCAGACCGGTGGTGTGGGGCTTGGATTGCCAGCGGCGCGAGCCATCGTCCTCGAGCAGGGCGGTAGCGTGACCTTGAACAACCGCCCGGAAGGGGGGCTGGAGGTCAAGGTCACACTGCCTGTCGTTTGATCAGAGCCCCAGGTCACTCAGCCCAGGGTGGTCATCCGGGCGACGGCCCAGGGGCCAATGGAACTTGCGGTCCGCTTCGGCGATGGGCTGCTCGTTGATGCTCGAATGACGGTTCTGCATCAGCCCATCCTCGGCAAACTCCCAATTCTCGTTGCCGTAGGCGCGGAACCACTGGCCGCTGTCATCGTGGTATTCGTAGGCATAGCGCACGGCGATGCGGTTGCCGGTGAATGCCCAGAGCTCCTTGATCAGGCGGTATTCCAGTTCATGGTTCCATTTGCGGGTCAGAAAGGCCTGCACCTGGTCGCGCCCACGGGGGAACTCGACGCGGTTGCGCCAGACGGTATCGGGGGTGTAGGCAAGCGCCACTCTGGCAGCGTCGCGGCTGTTCCAGCCATCTTCGGCCAGGCGGACTTTTTCGAGGGCGGTTTCGCGGGTGAAGGGGGGTAATGGGGGGCGGGACATCGGCGTACTCCTCGTCGGTGATGGGCGTGAAACAGAGTAGTACGTCGCGGCATTTTGCAGAATGGCGGCATCCGGCAATTCATAATTGCGCTGGGTGGAAGCAAGGTCTCAGGCAGCCCTGCAACAGCGTTTCAGGGTAAGAGCCAACAGGGTCCTGTTGCTTTTTTACCTTTCTGTATAGGCCTTTTCTGAATCGTCCTTCTGCTGCGAATTTCCGCTTGGTGCTCGGCCTGGGCGGGAATAGTTTCATTGATTTCCCCGAGATAGCGAGTATGTGCAGAACGACATTCAGCATCCTGCTGTGCGCAAGCCTTGCCGCCACTGCGGCGGCTGGCGAGAGCGAGGATGACTACTGGTATGTGCAGACCAGTGTCCACACCGTGCACTGGAATTCCGACCCTGAGCACAACAACCGTCAGCAATTGATCGGCCTCGAGCGGGTGAATGCCGGTGGGCTGTTATGGGGTGGGGCCACCTTCAAAAACTCCTTCCACCAGCGCTCCCACTATGCCTACCTGGGCAAAGTCTGGGAAAACGAACGCTATCCGGTATACGCCAAACTCAGTGCCGGGTTGCTTCACGGCTACAAGGGGGAGTATGCCGATAGAATTCCGCTCAATGGCCTGGGCGTGGCACCGGTGATCATCCCCTCGTTCGGTGCTCATTGGGGACCAGTGGGGGCGGAGCTTGTCGTGCTCGGGACGGCGGCGGTCATGCTCAACATGGGGGTGAGGTTGTGAGGCGGGCGGCATTAGAACCTCTGCGTCCAGGCCGCGCCAGCCAGGCCCATGATCAGCCGATGGAAGATCAGTCCCAGGCTGGAGCCAAGCCATCCGGGCTGACTTCACGGCCACTGCGCTCGAGTGTGGCGATTCGCGCCATGTCGTCGGCATCCAGGCGCAGATCGCGGGCGAGCAGGTTGCTGGCCAGGTTCTCGCGCTTGGTCGAGGACGGAATCACTGCGTAGCCCAGCTGCATGGCCCAAGCCAGCGCCACCTGGGCAACCGTTGCCTTGTGCTTGGCGGCGATTTCGGCCAACACCGGGTCCTTCAGCACCTTGCCGTAGGCCAGGGTCATGTAGGAAGTAACGGCGATGCCCTGCTCCTTGAGGAAAGCAGCCAGCGTGCCGTTCTGCAGGTAGGGGCTGAGTTCGATCTGGTTGGTGGCGATCTCGCCTTTGCCGACCACGTCGATGGCCTGACGGGTCAGCTCGATGTTGAAGTTGGACACACCGATCTGGCGGGTCAGGCCGAGTTTCTTGGCTTCAGCCAAGGCGGTAATGTATTCGCTGAGCTCAACGCCATTGCCCGGCGCGGGCCAGTGAATCAGCAGCAGGTCGACATGATCGGTGCGCAGTTTGCCCAGGCTTTCGCGCAGGCTGGGGATCAGTTTGTCGGCAGCGTAGTTGTCCACCCAGATCTTGGTGGTGATGAACAGCTCGCTGCGCGGGACGCCGCTTTCGGCAATGGCCTGGCCGACCTCGGCTTCGTTCTTGTAGATCTGCGCAGTGTCAATGACCCGATAGCCCAAGGCCAGGGCGGACTTGACCGAGTCGATGACGGCCTGGCCGGTGAGGCGGAAGGTGCCGAGGCCGAAGGATGGAATGCTCATGGGGTTGCTCCTGCTGGATGATTGAGGGGACCAAGCACTTAGGCTATGTACGAAATCGCTTGAAACTTGGTTATGCTGCGTTGAAAAACTTGCTCGGAATGCTCATTGACAACCAGTCAACTCCGCTTCCTCGCCGGTTTTCGCCTTGCCTAATCTGCGTTTCAAACTATTTCGTACACAGCCTAGGTGGGCTTGTTCCAGACTCGTTCGAGTGCGGAGCAGTGTGAGGGTTTCGCAAGCGTTGATTAAGAGGGGGTGGGGCGAAGGTCCTTTGCCCTGAAATCACGAGTCCAGGCTTGGCTCGTGATTCCAGGCAAAGCCATGCAAATTACGCGGTAATCTGCCCCGGAACCGACTGCAGCAGCCACAGGTGGCGCAACCCCTGCAACTGGTCGTCCAACGTGGACTCAGCGCCTGCGCGGCGTGCTGCTCTATCCTGGTCAAGCAAGACATCGAGCATGTTTAGCAAGTCGCGCGACTGGTCCGCTGAAGCGTGGTTGGTCACATCCGTTTGCAGCTCACCCTTCTGATAAGTCCGCACGCGTTCCTGCTGGCTGGCCTCCTGGGTGGCGCTTGCTTCCACCAGCGAGTGGTTGGAGAAGCCCAGGCGGGTGGTACTGCGTGAGTAATCTTCGACCTCGTGATAGCGGTAGTTCTGCGATTCACTGTCACGTGTCAGTAACAAGTCCACCAAGGGGTTGGCGCCCTTGTGCCAGGCTGCCTTAAGGTTGGCCTGCTGGTCCTGCTGCAGCGTCAGGTTCGCGGCGCTGCCCTTGCGGGTGGTCGATTGCGAAACCTTGTAGTCGAAATGGTCGACTTCCTCGGGCCGCAGTGGATTGATCTTCTGCACGGCCTGGGTGATCGAGGCATCGAAATCCGCCAGGCCGCTCAACAGCAGGCGGCTGACTGTGCTCTGCGCGGTGTCATGGTGTGCAGGGCGGAGGCTGACGTCGTCGACACTGTTGAGTTGTCTGAAGGCATCCTTGAACAGTGCCATCAGCTGCTCATCCCCTTGACCGCGCTTCTGGGCGGCATCGAATTGGGTCAGATAGTTGGCAACCGCAGCCTGGCGCTGGGTCTGGCTGCCGAGAAGGGCGCCGCCCTGGGTATCGAAGTTCATCTTCACTTCGCCGCTCGGGCCTTGCAATGTCAGGCTGCGGGTATCCTGGTTCAGTTGCAGGTCGAAGGTTTGCTGTGCGCCGCTGGCGGTGTCCAGCCTGGCGTTCAATTGCAGGCCGGTGAACAGGCTCGGGTCAAGCTTGACCAGCGCGCCCAGTTGCAGGCGGGGAGGTTCCTGGGTCAGGCCATTGAGCGCGGACTGGAAGCTGTCCGCGAGTGCTGCCAGGCCCTTGAGCTCGTCGCGGGTCAACGTGCCGCCCTGTACGTCGGCGTCCACGGCCAGGCCTGCGTCGCTGCTGTACAAACCCAGCGTCACGGTGGCCCCCGAAGCACTGGTGAGGTTGAAAGTCACGCTATTGGTCGCATGCTCGCGCAACCGGGCTTGCTGCAGGCTCAACAGCAAGGGGTCGGTCGCGGGGCCATCGCTGATCGCCAACCCCGATTGAGCGATTCGCTGGCCGCCGGTGGCTGCCAGCTGCTCCAGCAAGGCCGCCCCCAGCCCCTGTAAGCGCACGCCAGTGGAGGATGACGGGATGGCGCTTGCCATGTACAGGCTGAGCTTGTCGAGGCCCTTGTGCTCCCACACGTACTGGCTTTGCGTCTCGGCGGTGCCTTTGGCGGTGTAGGTCTGGATGTCGGTGGTGGTCTGCTGGCCCAGGCTGACCACTGTGCTGGGGCGCACCGTAGACGGCTGCGGCTGGCGGGTGATGCCGACCTCTGGCGCGCGGGTGGCGACTGGTGCGATGGGCGTCAGGCGAAGCGCTGATGTGATAGTGGTCATTGCCAGCTTCCATACTGGGTACAGGTAGTGTCCTGGTTATCGGCAGGGCAGCCTCGAACCTGAATGTTGGCGCGGCTCGCCTTAATTGACTTAGTTAGTGCTGCGGGGCAGGCGAAGGCTGATTGACTCTGGGTTGGCTTAACCGGAGAACGTGCCAATGACCGCCCCATCGCTTCAACCCATTCTGGTGGACAGCCTGATCGCGAGCCGTTTGCCCACGTGGCTATCCGCCGCTTCAGTGGGATGCAGAACCAAGCTGCGAGAAAGTCTACTGGAACAGCAGCGCGCGCAGTACCGACTGTCCGGGCTGCTTTCCTACATTTTGCCACTGGATAGCTTTGCCCAAACGCTCCTCAACGAGGCATTGGCGGACCGCCAACTGCCTGCGCTGGATGTACGTCAGGTCAAATTACGGCGTACCACGCTCCTCCCCCTGGCCGGGGTGGCCCCTGGTGGCGCGGGCAGCTCGGTCAGCGATGTCAGCGAAGTGACGTTGCTGACCGCTGCGCTGCACAATTTTTCCGAGCAAGAAGCGTCGCCCGCCGGTGGCTGGCAAACCCGGGTAATCGTTGATGCCCGGGGAGAGCCCGAGACACTGAGCCCGGAGGCATTCATATCGCTGTGCCGCAGCGTGGATGTGGGCGGTCGCTATCAGCGTCATCTTGAATCGATCCTGCTGGTACCCGGGGGCGATGGCCAGCAGGTGTCATCACTGCTAGAGGAGAGCGCGAGCGCCAATCTGCGGGCCGATGTGTACGTTGCAGCGCTCAAGGGCGAAATAGACGAGCACACCTTTTCGCAGTTCCTGCCGTTGATCGCGCCAGCGCCCGGGATGGCATCCGATGCTGCCCAGTTGCTGCCATTCGACCTTCGCCTGCTAGGCAAGCGTCTGCATGGAGCGGTGGCATTCGAGGCGCGCGGTGATGGGCAGTCCCACGCGACGGTGGAGGCCGTGGTGCTGTGGATGCCTGACGACACCCATGGCCGGGTGCAGCGCTTCGCCAGCTGGGATGCGCTGTGGCAGAACCTCGGCTTGCGCTGCCGGTCAGCGGGTTACCCCGCCTACCTGCAACGCTTTATCAGTGAGGCTGACCGCTACGCCTTCACCCAGACGCTCGGGCGGTTGCTCCAGGCGGACGCGAGTGACGTGGCCATCCCGCTCGATGGTCGCCAACAGGCCATCACAGAACCGTTGTTCCAGCATCTGCGCAAAGACCGCCTGGCCACGATGATGGACGACGCGCGCGTACTGGCCGTACCGACCACCCAGGCAGAACAGGCCGAACGCGAAAGACGCATGAGCGGCTATGCCAGCGCAGGGCTTACCCTGCTCGGGCTGGCCAGCCTCTTCGCTCCCGCGCTTGCCCTGCCGATGTTGGGGATTACGGCCTTGCAGATTGCCGATGAGGTGTATGAAGGTTACGCCGACTGGCAGCTCGGCGATCGCGAAGGCGCGCTGAACCACCTGTGCAGCGTGGCTGAGAACCTGGCTGCTGGTAGTGCCTTGCTGGTCGTCGGTGCTGCAGTGGGCCGTATCCAGCGCTATGACTACGTGGATACGTTGGTACCGGTGCTGAACCAACAGGGTGAATTGCGCCTGATCGACCCGGCGCTGCCGGGATATGCAGTGCCCGACCAAGGCTTGGCGGTGGGCGAGTGGGGCCAGCGGGCCGACCAGGTCATCCTGCGCACGCATTTGGCGACTTACGCGGTCAGTGAAGACAGCCAGGGGATAGGCTTGCGCATCCGCCATCCACAGCGGCCAGAGGCCTATGCGCCTGTGATTGAAGACAATGGCGAGGGCGGCTGGCGCCACCAGCTGGAAACCCCGCAGCACTGGCAAGGTACTGCCAATCTGATGCAGCGGCTAAGCAGTACGTGGGCGGAGCTCGACGCAGAGCCAGCCGAGCGCACGCTGCACATCACGGGGTTGGATGAGCAGCAGTTACGCCGCCTGCACATTGAGCATGCGCCCGCGCCGGCACGGCTGCAGGATGCACTGGAGCGTTATCAACTGCATGCGCAGCAGCCGGCATTGCTCGATAGCGCCTTCGAACAGCACCTGCTCGGCCTGCAGCGCCCGTCGACACCCGCGGAGCAGTTGTTGCGCCGGGATTTTCCCAGCCTGACGAGTCGCTGTGCTCGGGAGATCATCGCGCATGCCCAGCCTGCATTGATCGAAGCGCTGCTGGCCAGCCAGCGGGTCCCTGTTGGTCTGGCCACCGAAGTACGCTGGCTGCTGCGCGACTGCCGCCTCGACCGTGCGTGCGCGGGGTTCTACCAGGCGACGGCGGTCAATGCCGACACCGAGCGGCTGGCGTTGGGGTTATTGGGTGATGCGGCCCCTTGGCCGAGCAGCCTGCGTGTCGAGTTGCGTAACGAAAGCCGGAGCGGTGTCTTGCTCGGGCACTTCGGCGGTGACTCCGCCCCGCAGCGTGCCTGTATCCTCAAGGGTGGCCAAGGCTACCAGGCGCTCTCAGCATCGGGCGAGGCACAGGCTGGGTCTGACGCGAGCGACAGCCTGTTCCAGGCCTTGTGGTTGCAGCTCGATGACGCGCAGCGCCGGGCCTTGGGCGCCCCTGGCCTGACCGCCGATGGCCTGGGGCCCGCCTTGGCCGTACGTGCCAGTGCTCAGCGCGAGCGCGCCGCGACCTTGCTGGGCATGGTCGCCAAACCAGGTGAAATACGCCCACCGGTACGCCTTGGCGATGGCCGTGTGGGCTACCCACTGAGTGGTGGTGAACCTCTCAGCCCGATTGGCGGCCAGGTAATGAGCACCGAGGACCTGCATGCCCGGCAATCGATTCGAGCAGGTTTGGTCCAGCTGTTCCCCCACCTGTCGGCGCGAGATGTGCTGTGGCTGGCATCGCAGTTGTCGCAGAGGCCCGGCCGCACGGTCTGGACCGCCTTCAGTGAGTTGGCCAGGCAGGTCGAGCAACTCGATGCCAGCCTGCGCACCTGGCGAGGCGTATCTACATGCTCCGCCTATCGCAGCCGGCGCCGCACCGCGCAGCTGTTTCGCGAGGCCTGGCAGCCCGACTACTTTGGCCCAGGTGGTGTGGCCGAGCTGGTGATACAAGGTGAGTCTGTCGACACGTTGCCCGCGCTTGCGCCTGGCATTCACTTCGGGCACCTGCGGCATCTTGGCTTGAGCAACTTGCGTCTGACTTCCCTGAACAGTGATTTTCTTGGTCGCTTCAGCAACCTGAGGTATTTGCAGCTCAGTGGCAACCGGTTGACCACGATCGAAGGGTTGCAGCACCTGTCGTCGTTAACCCAACTGGTGGCCCATGACAATGCACTCACCACGCTCCCAGAGCTGGAGACGTTGACCCGCCTTACACGCCTCGACCTGCAGCGTAACCGCCTGACGTCGGCTGAGGGGATACATCGGCTGACTTCGCTGACGCATCTGGACCTCAGCGACAACCAGCTGGAAACGGTACCGGCGGGCCTCGGACAACTGACAGCCTTGACGCAGCTGAATCTGGCAAGCAATCGTCTTCGCGACCTCCCCGAGGCCTTGCGCGGGCTGACCCGTTTGCTGCAGTTGCAATTATCGGACAACCAACTGAGCACGGTGCCTGCGGCTGTCGGCGACATGAGCGGCTTGCGCATCCTCAAACTGCGTGGCAACCAGCTTACGGTGATACCTACAGGCCTGGAGCGGCTGCGAGCGTTGCTCGAACTCTACCTGGAGGACAATCAGATTGTCGTCGACGTGCCCGGTGGGCAGCGGCTGGAAGCATTCAGTGCGCTGCGCACGTTGAACCTGCAAGGCAATCCGATCACGACGATCCCGCCGATCCGCAACCTGGACCATCTACTGTACCTGTCGTTGCGTTCGACCGGGTTGAGTGAGTTTCCGCTGGCGTTTTTTGAGCGCCATCCGAACCTTTACGTCGATCTGGCCGACAACCTGATTGTCGAGCTGAGCCAACGCGCCTTGGTGTGGGTGCGGCAGCACCCCAACAGGGTCAACCTCAACAACAACCCTATAGATGAGGCGATTATGATCCAGTGGCGCGCCGCGCGTGCGCAGTTCGACACCATCAGCCGGCGCGGCTGAAAGGTACCGTGGCCCACAGGGTGTGGGCCACGGTTGGCAACGATCAGCGGCGGCGGAACAGCGGCAGCGGTTCGTCAGTGGCGGCCTGGTAGGTCACCGAGAAGTCCTTCAACCCTTGCAGGGCATCTTCCGGGTCCTTGTCGGCACGGATGGCGAAGGCATCGAAACCGCAGCGGGCCAGGTAGAACAACTGGTCGCGCAACACGTCGCCAATGGCGCGCAGCTCGCCCTTGTACTGGTAGCGGTCGCGCAGCAGGCGCGCATTGGAGTAGTTACGCCCGTCAGTGAAGGCCGGGAAGTTCAGGGCGATGACCTGGAAGTACTGCACGTCTTCGCCGATTTCTTCCGCTTCTTCATCGCTGTCCAGCCACACGCCCAGGCCGCCGTCGCGGGCCTTGAGCACATGGGCGTGGTCACGCCACAAGTGCAGCGGGACAATGTAGTCGTCGCAGTTGGTCAGCTCGTCGAGGGTGGTTTCCTTGGGCAGCAGGTGCCAGGTTTCGTCGACGATCTGGTTGTTCTTAATGATTCGCTGCATAGACGCGTTCCTTGAAGGGGTCGATGCCGATACGCTGGTAGGTGTCGATGAAACGCTCTTCCTCGGTACGTTGTTCCACGTACACGGCGATCAGCTTTTCGATCACGTCGGCCATGGCGTCCTGGGCAAAGGACGGGCCGAGGATCTTGCCCAGGCTCGCGTCGCGCGCGGCGTTGCCGCCGAGGGACACCTGGTAGAACTCTTCGCCCTTCTTGTCCACGCCGAGGATGCCGATGTGGCCGACGTGGTGGTGGCCGCAGGCATTCATGCAACCGGAGATGTTCAGGTCGATTTCGCCGATGTCGAACAGGTAGTCCAGGTCGTCGAAACGGCGCTGGATGGATTCGGCGATCGGGATCGACTTGGCATTGGCCAGCGAGCAGTAGTCACCACCCGGGCAGCAGATGATGTCGGTCAGCAGGCCGATGTTCGGCGTGGCGAAGCCACCCTCGCGCAGCTCCAGCCACAGGGCGTGAAGCTGGCGCTGCTCGACGTCGGCGAGGATGATGTTCTGCTCGTGCGAGGTGCGCAGGTAGCCGAAGCTGTAGCGCTCGGCCAGGTCTGCCACGGCGTCCAGCTGCTTGTCGGTCAGGTCGCCGGGGGCAACGCCGGTGGGCTTGAGCGACAGGGTCACGGCGACGTAGCCAGGGCGCTTGTGGGCGCGGGTGTTGCGTGAGCGCCAGCGGGCGAAGCCTGGGGCTTCGGCATCCTGGGCGCTGTAGTCGACGTTGTCGAGGGCCAGGTACTCGGGGTCGACGAAGTGGCGCGAAACGCGCTGCACTTCGTCCTCGGTCAGGGTGGTGCTGCCGCCACGCAGGTGGGCCATTTCGGCCTCGACCTTCTCGGCGAACACTTCCGGAGTCAGCGCCTTGACCAGGATCTTGATCCGCGCCTTGTACTTGTTGTCACGGCGACCGTAACGGTTGTACACGCGCAGGATGGCGTCCAGGTAGCTGATCAGGTCCTGCCACGGCAAGAACTCGTTGATGAACGAACCGACCACCGGGGTGCGGCCCAGGCCACCGCCGACCAGCACGCGGAAGCCCAGCTCGCCGGCGGCGTTGCGCACCGGCTCCAGGCCGATGTCGTGCACTTCGATGGCCGCGCGGTCTTCCTTCGAGCCGTTGATCGCAATCTTGAACTTGCGCGGCAGGTAGGCGAACTCGGGGTGGAACGTGGTCCACTGGCGGACGATCTCGCACCAGGGGCGCGGGTCGATGATTTCATCGGCGGCAACACCGGCGAACTGGTCGGTGGTGGTGTTGCGCAGGCAGTTGCCGCTGGTCTGAATGGCGTGCATCTGCACGGTCGCCAGTTCGGCCAGGATGTCTGGGATGTCTTCCAGCGCCGGCCAGTTGTACTGGACGTTCTGGCGGGTGGAAATGTGGGCGTAGCCCTTGTCGTAGTCGCGCGCGATCTTGGCCAGTGTGCGGACCTGGCGGGCGTTCAGCTGGCCATACGGCACGGCAACGCGCAGCATCGGGGCGAAACGTTGGATATAAAGGCCGTTCTGCAGACGCAGAGGGCGGAATTCTTCTTCGCTCAGCTCACCGGCCAGGTAGCGGCGGGTCTGATCACGGAACTGCTTGACGCGGTCCTCGATGATCCGCTGATCGTACTCGTCGTATACGTACATAAAAGTCCTGTCTCAGGCTGCATGCAGCTATTCGCGCGCACGGCCGCGCACTCCGGTTCGGAGCCGGGGAACGATATCAGGTTGGGTTTATGCGCTAAAGTGATGTTTTTGCATATGAAAAGAACCAAACGGACTAAGTGAGACTGACTGGCATTTGTTCGTTATAGGGTGGGCCAGGTTTATACTCACGGGTTTGTTGAGAGGGTTGTAACCGCATGCTCAAGGCGCTGTGCCAAAGCTTGTGCCTGAGCCTGCCGCTGGCAGCGACGGCGCAGGCCGCTTCGGTGGTGTTCCTCAACCCGGGCCAACCCAGTGAAACCTTCTGGACCGACTACTCACGGTTCATGCAGGCGGCTGCGGACGATCTGGGCATGACCCTGCGTGTGCAGTACAGTGAACGCAACGCCGAGTTGGCGCTGACCCAGGCGCGGGCCATCCTCAAAGCCCCGCAGCGGCCGGATTATCTGGTGCTGGTCAACGAGCAGTACGTGGCGCCGGAGATCATCCGCCTGTCGAAGGGGACCGGGGTCAAACTGTTCATGGTCAATAACGGCCTTACGCCCAGCCAGCAAAGCAGCATCCAGGCGCAACCGGGCAAGTATGCCCAGTTGCTGGGTACCTTGACCGGGAATGACGAGCAGGCCGGTTACCTCATGTTGCACCAGATGGTGGCGTTGCTACCGCGCAGCAGCGAGCCGGTCGACCTGGTGGCGTTTGCCGGGGTCAAGACTACACCGGCTTCGCAGTTGCGCGAGCAGGGCATGCGCCGGGCCCTGGCTGATTTCCCCCAGGTACGCCTGCGCCAGGTGGTCTACGGCGGGTGGAATCGTCAGCGCGCCTTCGAGCAGGCGCAGCAGTTGCTGGAGCGTTATCCGCAGACTCAATTGGTATGGTCGGCCAATGATGAAATGGCTTTTGGCGCCATGCAGGCGTTCGAGGAGGCCGGACGCAAGCCGGGGCGGGATGTGGTGTTCAGTGCGGTCAACAGTTCACCCGAAGCATTGCGCGCTCGTATTGATGGGCGACTCGGGGTGTTGATGGGCGGGCATTTCAGCCTGGGTGGCTGGGCCATGGTCATGCTGCATGATGATGCCCGGGGAATGCCGATAGATCGGGACGGTCTACGAGAACATGTCGTGCCAGTTTTGCAGTCAGTAGACCAGGCCAAGGCGGCGCGTTGGCTCAATCTTCTTGAGAGAAACGACTATGGCGTCGACTTCCAGCGTTACAGCGCCGATGGGCGGTCGGCAGGTTATCGCTACCCCTTCCTGACATCGCCCATAGAATACTGACTGTGAATACTTAAATACGTCTGCCGGGGAACCTTGATTTGTTTCGATGACAGCTTCTGCCAGAGGAGTTGTCATGCTTCATTCAACCACCGATAGCCCGGTTTCGCCTGAAAACGACCCGGAAATCACGCTGTACCCCAGCACCCAGATGCCCATTCTGCTGACCGATGACGAACGTAATGGCGCTGAACTGGTCGCCAAGGCGCAACAGTGCGTGGGGACATTTTACGGGGCCTTGAACCCGGCCCAGCGCGCGAAGCTCGATACCCTTTACCAGACACCTCAGACAGGTGTCGAGGCTCTCGCGAAGATCATCGAAGATGCCAGGGATAAAGTGAATCAATCCCTCACTGCGCTCACAGGGTTCGAAGTGCGTGTGGATGAAGTGCGTATCCATACCAATCGCGCGCACCAGGCGCCCGCCAGCGGGCCGCTCTAGGCATGGCTCTGCGGCGGCACGCCGATTCAGCTCGCACCGCCCCGACTGACCAAAGACGCCAACGATTTTGTCGCCAATAGCTGGTTGACCTCGAGCGGCGCAGCGTTTGTAAAGGCCGATGGCTGCCCGGTGAGGATCGATGAAATCATCAGCATGGGGCGTGCGCTGGATATCGGGGCGTCGATTGCTAACCAGTGCGATGCCTGGGCCGCGCACGGAAAGCAGGTTGAGACGATCAAGCGTGAGTCGAATGCCAATTTCGAGATCGCACTGCTCGATGCGTTGAAAGACAGGCGCATCAACGCAACTGAATACCAGCAGCTGCAGGCTCGCTCGGGCCTGACCTTGCCAGGGGTTTTCAGCTACCGCATGCCGGCTGCCGGGCAGATGCTGCATCGAGGCCACTTCATGTTGAGAGTAGAGGGGCACGACCTGGCTGCATTCGCGTTGCAGACGCCCAGCGATACGTACATCTATGCAGGTACTTTTCCGACGGGTAGGCTTTTTGTCGCTGATTCGGTAAAAAACCTGACGGCCATGCAAGTGTTCACCGAAGTGTTTCGCGACGATCTCTGGAATACCCGCCGCGAGCGTTCAGGCTGGTCGTGGTCGATGCTCTCACCGTTGGCGCAACAGGCGGTTTTGGCGAGGTTCCCCCAGGTGCTGCCCCTGCGTAAAGCCTATCCGGCGGACGCCTTCTGGTCAGGCTCGGGCGTTTACGCCAGCCGGGAGGACTATGAGCGTCGCGCGAGCGAAGTCCGCTTCAATGCCCCCTATCCGTTGACGGGCAGCACCGTCGTTGACCGACTGGCATCCGCTTACGCAGCGTTGTTGGTGCAGCGGGTGAAAGCGCGTTTTACACCTAATGGTCAAAGCAGCCTGGATCATACGGCGCGCATCGGACTGGAGATGGTTGCGTTTGCACTTGACGTCATCTTGGTCGCGGTGCCGGGCAAGGTGAAGTTTCCGGGCCGGGGTTTAATGTTCAAGGCCATGTTCATCAAACAACTGGCCGTCGACTTGCCGCTGGCCGTTGCGCAGACCAAATGGGAGGAGGTGGGGCAAACCCTGGTGGACTTCATGCAGACCGTGCTGGAGATGGGCGCCGGCAGAGTGGGCGGCAAGCTCTTGAAATCGAGGCTGGATGCACTCAACCGCACGTTGTTGCCCGGACGTTCGCCTGGCTTGGTCCAACCGGGCGTTCAAGCTGAAACTGCAGCGCAGCGCCTGCGCCACATGCTGCCCCCGGCGCTGCAGACGCTTGACGATAGCGTGTTGGCGCAGATGCTGCGACAGGCGGGCATCGATAAGCCGGCACTCGACGCGATGGCTGCCGGCAAGGCGCGAATGGATATGGGGTTGAGTGCCGCGGCCAGCCAGGTATTGACTCGCATGCTGACCGCGCAAACGGTGCAGCTGCTCGGAACGCAGCGCTATACCGAATTGCCTGAAACCATCGAATGGCCGGTGGTTGCATGGCTGGCCCACACCCTGGACCTTCGCATCCAGGTGCTGGACATTGCAGGCAACCCACTCAAGACCTTCGAGCCTGACGTAGGCGCTGGCAATGCCGAGCACGTGGTCAGCCGCGAGGTTGTACTCACTCGCCATGCACCTTGGCAATACGGCTCTGCCGGTGCCAACGACGACGGGGCAGTGGCGAATTCGCTGTTCCTTTTCGTGCAGGACCTGGCACCAGGTCAGCCCGCCGACCGCAAGAAAGCGTTGGCGCTCAGGGAACGACTGGCTGACAAGCTCCTGCAACCGCAAAACCAATACCGATTGCATCGAGCCGTACATCACGACGGCCGGCAGCGCGCCAGCGTTCCCCCCGATGACGGGGTCCTGTTACCTGTGTCAGTGGAAGGGCGCCTTACGGTGCGTGGCAGCATTTTGCAGCGGGCGGACGCGCGCGATATCAGTGCACATTGCGAACGCTGCGTGCCGCAGCCCAATAGCCTGGCCAACCTGAGCAAAGCCAGGTACCAGGCCGATCTTGCGGCATTGGCGGGGGCGCCTGGCTCCTCTGGCCCTCAGACCCTGTCACCCAGCGCCGAATCGCTTTATTTTAGCGGTGTGATGCAGCTATTCAGGGACATGGGACAAGGTCTGGATGTGTCGATACGCGTCGTCCAGGCGGGTGATACTGTCGGCGCCTGGGGCTACGAACAGGCCGCGCAGGTGCTAGTGCTGCAACGCCATGACGTGCAGGGGGCTTTTACCTACTGGGCAAGGGGCGCCGGCCAGAATGTCATCACCGCGGCCCATGGCAGTCCCGTACCTGTCAGCGACGTTCTAGTGCGCCTGATGGGTGCGGGGGGCCGTGAGCGCTTGGGTATCGCTGTGGGCGACGCAGGGGTGTTCAACAACGCCGTTTTGGAAAAAGTCGTTGTCAGTAGGGCGGCGCTAGTGGGCCAAGGGCAGCTGCGGGGCGTGACGGTTCACGGTGATCCTGACCTGCGTGACTGCATACAGATGGTTACATTACGAGTAGCGCCTTCGCAGAGCGGTCTGGTCGAGCAAGACGGCACGCGCTGGCTGCCCTGGGGGCATGGCGCCATGAAGGTGAGTGAAGAGGGCCCATCCTGGCGTGTCATGCTACCTGACGATAGCAAGGGCCCCTTGTTACACCGCAGTTATGGAGAATGGCGGCGGTTGCAAGAGGCACTGGACGCCACCGAGATGGATGTCGGTCAGGTGACCGATGAACCTTTACTGAAACGGTTGATGACCCAGTATGTGCGTGAGCCGTTGGCGCGTCTTTACTACGACAGCGGCAGTGGTGTGGGCGACGATTACGGCGGCGGTACCTACATCGCGTTTCGCGGGTTGAACACGACGTTTTATCGGGTCAAGACTGGCCACCTTGGCGCGCAAGAGTTTGAGCTGGTTCGCCCTGCGGGCAGTGGCGGCGGGAGATGGGTGCGCCAGGAGGTGAGCGGCCTCTGGCAGCGCGCCCGAACCTTGCCTGGGGGAATGGACAACGCCAGCACGGCGGGTGGCGGGCAGCCATCGACCCGCTCGAATGAGCCGGGCATTCCTGCTTCCCTGGGGCTGATCGGGTCACGGTATGAACTGACCTTCAATGCCCACAGCGGCACGCACAAGGCCATCAACACGTTTTATCCTTTTGTCCGGCCTGTCAAAGACACCGCTGAGTACACTCGCCGCTTGGCGCAAGCCCCGCAAGCCATGCGGCAACCCACGGACAGTAGCAGCATCGCTGCAAAAGTCGATCTGTTCCATCGGCAATGGGGGCTACCCATCGACATCACTGCGCTTGGGTTCTTTCGCATGCCAGGCAGCATCGCGGCCGAGGTCAAGCATCTCAATGGCGCGCTGATCGTTGATCTGATCACTGCCAAACGTGCGGGGCAGCCGCTGATCAGGCGGGTCATGGAGCCAATGTCCGGCTCTGGCTTCTACTCGAATTTTGTCAGGGCCAGTGGGTTTCAGGGTGAGCTGCGGGTCAATGACCTGAACCCATTGATCAGCTTGACCCAGCGTGAAATCGTTCAGCAACCGGATCGTGTCAAGCACCATATAACCAGCATCAAGCAAAGCCTGGTCGACATGTGGCACGCGCAGCATGAGCCGGTGTTCGACCCACACCTCCTGCGCACCAAATTTAGCGACGGGGATGCTGCCAAACGCTTCGTCAAATCCCCAGAGGTTCAGCGTTTCCGCGAAGACGTCAGGCACTACCTGTACGCAACGGTGGAGCCCCAGTATTCGTTGGTCAACGGGCAAATCGAAATTGCGCCTGATTCAGCCTTCCTTGCCGACCCCCTGCGCGGCGAAGCGGAAGCCAGAGCGTTTGTCGCCGCAGCGTTTTACATCGCGCAGAACAACGCGTCGCGCAACAGCTCCCCGGTGCTCATCAATAACTACAATCGACTTAACTTGCCGATGGCCATCATGAACACCGACGGTAAGTTGGGGACAGTGGTGATGCTGAGCAGCCTGTCCAACCTCGAAGGGTTGAATTACTTGAGCTATCTGCAAACCCAGCAGGGGCAGACGACGTTTTCAACCGGGGACGGTTGGGACATGTTCACTGTGGCCCAGGGGCATAGCAATGAAGGCGATCTCGCTATCCTCAGTGGGCATTTCAGTGACGTGTACCTCAAGGAAGTACCGTTCATGGCCAAGATCAAAGAGCACGTCATGCCCTTCGTCAACAATGGCGGTCGAGTAATCATCACCAACGCCTATTCGCCGTATAAAGAGTTCGCCTACAGGATGCTCGATCTGCGCGTGTTCAAACAGGACGAGCGTTATCTACTGGTGATGAACGACGCCGTGGCCCGCGACGTGGGCTTGCCCAATTTCTGAGCAAACGGAGAAAAACCTTACTTGAGTAAAGGGCATTGCTCGTCTTAACTGCTGGTTGTGAAGTGCATTCCCATAACCACTACAAGAGGCAATGCAATGGGAAACTCTACCAAGGTCCGCAAAGCTGACAGCAGTGTCGACGCGTGGGCGATCCTCTGCCTGATCGTCCTGGTGGTGGTCACCGCCGTGTATTGGGTCAGCCACCAGTAGCGCCCTTACCTTCAGACCGTGATGCAACTTGAACCGCCCGCGCAAGGGAATTGCGCGGGCGGCCTGCGCTTCAGCGGGCAGTCAGGTGCATGGCCAGTTGTACCAGGCCCACCAGCACCAGGATGAACACCAGGGTGAACAGCGTACCCAGTGCTATGAAGTGGCTGGCCTTGCCATGGGTGAAGTCGCGCGCGCGGTTCTTGCCGCTCTGCACGCCAAAGGCGGCGGCGAGGATGCTGTGCAGCATCTGCCAGAAGGTGGGGGGCTTGCCTTGGCTTGAGTGGTCCATGGTGGCTCCTGGGTATTCGGAGGCAATCAGGGACAGTGTAGGCAATGGGATAGATGTTGCCTTCGCTGGCCTCTTCGCGGGGCAAGCCCGCTCCCACAGGTACCCCACTAATCCTGAAACCAGTGGGGTACCTGTGGGAGCGGGCTTGCCCCGCGAAGAGGCCAGAACCGTTTAGCTGTCGTAGCCCAGATTCGGCGCCAACCAGCGTTCACTCACACTGACGTCCTGGCCCTTGCGCGCGCTGTAGCTGTCAATCTGGTCCTTGTCGACCTTGCCCACGGCAAAGTACTGCGCCTGCGGGTGGGCAAAGTACCAGCCACTGACCGCCGCCGCCGGGAACATCGCAAAGTGTTCGGTCAGGAACACGCCGCTCGGGCCGGTTTCGCCAATCGCCGTGCCATCGAGCAGGCGGAACAGGGTTTCCTTCTCGGTGTGGTCCGGGCAGGCCGGATAACCTGGGGCAGGGCGGATTCCGCTGTATTGCTCCTTGATCAGCGCCTCGTTGTCCAGGTGCTCATCGCGGGCATAGCCCCAGTGCTCCTTACGAACCTGCTCGTGCAGCCACTCGGCGCAAGCTTCGGCCAAGCGGTCGGCCAGGGCCTTGACCATGATCGAGCTGTAGTCGTCGCCCTTGTCCTGATAGGCCTTGGCCACTTCCTCGGCGCCGATACCGGCGGTGGTGATGAAGCCGCCCACGTAGTCGGTGACGCCGCTGGCTTTCGGCGCCACGAAGTCGGCCAGCGAGAAGTTCGGCTTGCCGTCCGGCTTGATGGTTTGCTGGCGCAGGTGGTGCAGGGTCGCCAGGGGTTGGCCATTGTCGCCGTAGACCTCGATATCGTCATCGCCCACCTGATTGGCCGGCCAGAAGCCGAACACGGCACGGGCGCTGATCAGTTTCTCGTCGATCAGCTTGTCGAGCATCTCGCGGGCGTCGTTGTACAGCGATGTGGCCGCTTCGCCGACCACTTCGTCGGTGAGGATACGCGGGAACTTACCGGCCAGGTCCCAGGAAATGAAGAACGGGGTCCAGTCGATGTATTCGGCCAGGGTGCGCAGGTCGATGTTGTCCAGCACCTTGATGCCCGTGAAGGAAGGTACGGCTGGCTGGTAGCTGGCCCAGTCGTACTTCGGCTTGGCCGCCACGGACTGGGCGTAACTCAGGCGTTCGGTGCGGGCACTGCGGTTGGCAGTGCGTTCGCGCACTTCGACATAGTCCTGGCGGGTCTTTTCGACGAAGCCAGGCTTGAGTTCCTTGGACAGCAACTGGGTGGCCACACCCACGGCGCGCGAAGCATCGGTGACGTAGATCACTGCGTCGTTGTTGTACTTCGGCTCGATCTTGACTGCGGTGTGCGCCTTGGAGGTGGTGGCGCCACCGATCATCAGCGGCAGCTCGAAGCCCTGGCGCTGCATTTCGCGGGCAACGTGGACCATCTCGTCGAGCGATGGGGTGATCAGCCCGGACAGGCCGATGATGTCGCATTTTTCGTCGCGGGCGGTTTGCAGGATTTTCTCCGCTGGCACCATCACGCCGAGATCGACGATGTCGTAGCCATTGCAACCCAGCACCACGCCGACGATGTTCTTGCCAATGTCGTGCACGTCACCCTTGACCGTGGCCATGAGGATCTTGCCCTTGGCCTCCGGCTTGTCGCCTTTTTCGGCTTCGATGAACGGGATCAGGTGAGCAACGGCTTGTTTCATCACGCGCGCCGACTTGACCACCTGGGGCAGGAACATCTTGCCGGCACCGAACAGGTCGCCGACCACGTTCATGCCACTCATCAGCGGCCCTTCGATGACCTCGATGGGGCGTGCGCACTGCTGGCGGCACTCTTCGGTGTCCTCGACGATGTGCGCGGTGATGCCCTTGACCAGGGCATGCTCCAGGCGCTTGCCGACCGGCAGCGACCGCCAGGCTTCGTTCTCGATTTCCTTGGTGGCGCCGCCGCCTTTGAAGTCGTCGGCGATGGCCAGCAAGGCATCGGTACCTTCCGGGGTGCGGTTGAGTACCACGTCTTCGACCTTCTCGCGCAGTACGGCCGGGATCTCGTCGTAGATCTCCAGCTGACCGGCGTTGACGATACCCATGGTCAGGCCGTTGCGGATGGCGTGGAACAGGAACACCGAGTGGATTGCCTCACGCACCGGGTTGTTGCCGCGGAACGAGAACGACACGTTGGACACACCGCCCGAGCTCAGCGCATGCGGCAGGTGATCACGGATGTAGGCACAGGCCTCGATGAAGTCGACGGCATAGTTGTTGTGTTCTTCGATGCCGGTGGCGACGGCGAAGATGTTTGGGTCGAAGATGATATCTTCCGGCGGGAAGCCCACTTCGTTGACCAGGATGTCGTAGCTGCGCTTGCAGATTTCTTTCTTGCGTGCGGCGGTGTCGGCCTGGCCGACCTCGTCGAAGGCCATCACCACCACGGCGGCGCCATAGCGCTTGCACAGGCGGGCATGGTGCTTGAACTGCTCGACACCCTCCTTCATGGAGATCGAGTTGACGATGCCCTTGCCCTGGATGCACTTGAGGCCTGCCTCGATCACTTCCCATTTGGACGAGTCGATCATGATCGGCACGCGGGAGATGTCCGGCTCGCCGGCGATCATGTTGAGGAAGCGAACCATGGCAGCCTGGGAGTCGAGCATCCCTTCGTCCATGTTGATGTCGATCACCTGGGCGCCGGCTTCGACCTGCTGCAGGGCGACATCCAGGGCTTCGGTGTAGTTCTCTTCGCGGATCAGCCGGGCGAACTTGGCAGAGCCGGTGATGTTGGTGCGCTCGCCGACGTTGACGAACAACGACTGGCGGTCGATGGTGAACGGCTCCAGGCCCGACAGGCGGCAAGCTTTGGCGATTTCCGGTATTTCACGTGGCTTGTACTTGGCCACGGCCTCGGCGATGGCCTGGATGTGCCCAGGCGTGGTGCCGCAGCAACCGCCAATGATGTTGAGGAAGCCGCTGGCGGCAAACTCCTCGACCACAGCGGCCATTTCCGCCGGGGTTTCGTCATACTCGCCGAAGGCGTTCGGCAGGCCGGCGTTGGGGTGCGCGGAAACGTGGGTGTCGGCCTTGGTCGACAGTTCTTCGAGGTACGGGCGCAGGTCCTTGGCGCCGAGGGCGCAGTTCAGGCCCACGGAAATCGGCTTGGCGTGGCGCACCGAGTTCCAGAAGGCTTCGGTGGTCTGGCCCGACAGGGTACGGCCCGAGGCGTCGGTGATGGTGCCGGAGATCATGATCGGCAGCTCGATGCCGTCGTCCTCGAACACCTGCTGCACGGCGAAGATCGCCGCCTTGGCGTTGAGGGTGTCGAAGATGGTTTCGATCAGGATCAGGTCGGCGCCGCCCTCGATCAGGCCGCGGGTGGCCTCGATGTAGTTTTCCACCAGCTCGTCGAAGGTGACGTTGCGGTAGCCGGGGTCGTTGACGTCCGGGGAAATCGAGCAGGTGCGGCTGGTCGGGCCGAGCACGCCGGCGACGAAACGCGGCTTGTCCGGGGTCTCCAAGGTCTTGGCATCGGCCACCTGGCGGGCGATGCGTGCACCCTCGACGTTCAGCTCGTAGACCAGCGACTCCATGCCGTAATCGGCCTGGGAAATCTGCGTGGCGTTGAAGGTGTTGGTTTCGAGGATATCGGCGCCGGCGTCCAGATACGCCTTCTCGATGGCAGCGATGACATCAGGGCGGCTGAGCAGCAGCAGGTCGTTATTACCCTTGACGTCGCTTGGCCAATCGGCGAAGCGCGTGCCACGATAGTCGTGTTCCTCGAGGCGGTAACTTTGGATCATAGTACCCATGCCGCCGTCGAGGATCAGAATGCGCTCATTGAGTGCGTGCTGGAGTGCTTGGAGACGAGCGCTGCGGTCGGACATAGGAACTACCTGGTCGGGCGAATATCAGAAGGTGCGAATCATAACAAAGCTGCGCGGATTTTAGGCGCATCGGCCATTTCCATGAATTCTGTTCATGTTAAGCCACAGAGCACCCAAGGACGACCAGGCAATCGTGATGGCTTTCAAGAACCAGGACTTTCGGCACATGGTGCATCGCTTTATGGCTGCCGCCTTCGCCCTGCTGATCAGCGGCGTGGCGTTCGGGCAGGTCCCCCAATCGAGCCCGGCAATTTCCTACACCCGGGATATACAGCCGATCTTCACCGAGAAGTGCGTGGCCTGCCACGCCTGCAACGACGCTGCCTGCCAGCTCAAGCTGGAGAGCCCGGAGGGCGCGGTGCGCGGCGCCACCAAGGTGCCGGTGTACCAGGGCGAGCGCAGTAAGGCGGTGCCCACCACGCGGCTGTTCTACGACGCCCACAGCGAAGAGGCGTGGCGCAGGAAGGGCTTCTATTCGGTGCTCGACAACCAGGGCAGCCAGGCCGCGCTGATGGCGCGCATGCTCGAACTGGGGCACAAGACGCCGCTCACCCCCAATGCCAAGTTGCCCGAAGAGATCGTCTTGGGGCTGAACCGCAACAACATGTGCCCGCTGCCCGGTGAGTTCGACGCCTACGCCGGCGCTCACCCCAAGGAAGGCATGCCGCTGGCGGTCACCGGGTTGACCGACCAGGAATACCACACGATGCAGCGTTGGCTGGCGGCGGGTGCGCCGGTCGAATACCAGCCGCTTCAACCAAGCGCGGCTGAAGCCAAGCAGATCGCCGAATGGGAGGAACTGCTCAACCGCCCGGGTTCTACCGAAGCGCTGGTTGGCCGCTGGCTGTACGAGCACCTGTTCCTGGCGCACATCTATTTCGTCGGCGGTGAGCAAGGCCACTTCTTCCAATGGGTGCGCTCGCGCACGCCCAGCGGCCAGCCGGCCGACATCATCGCCACGCGCCGCCCCAACGACCCGCCCGGTACCGATTTCTATTACCGCCTGATCCCTGTGCAGGGCGTGATCGTGCACAAGACCCACATCACTTACCCGATGGGGCCGCAGAAACTCAAGCGGGTGAAGCAGCTGTTCTATGCCGGCGACTGGCATGCCTCGGCGCTGCCGGGCTACGGCCCACGCCATCGGGCCAACCCGTTCGAGACCTTCGAGGCGATCCCGGCGGTGGCGCGCTACCAGTTCATGCTGGATAACGCCGAATACTTCGTGCGGACCTTCATCCGTGGCCCGGTGTGCCGCGGGCAGATCGCCACCGACGTGATCCGCGACAACTTCTGGGCATTGTTCCAGGAGCCGGCCCACGACCGTTACATCACCGATGCCAAATACCGGGGTGAAGCCACGCCGCTGCTGGCCATGCCGGGGCAGATCGACGACGTAGGCAGTGTGTTGTCGCTGTGGCATGCCTACCGCGACAAGCGCAATGAATATGAAAAACTGCGGCGGGAAGCCTATGCCGACATGCCGGCACCGGGCTGGGCGACGCTGTGGGCCGGCAACGACAACGCGCTGCTGAGCATCTTCCGCCACTTCGACAGTGCGGCGGTGACCAAGGGCCTGGTCGGCGATGTGCCGCTGACCATGTGGCTGTTCGACTACCCGCTGCTGGAGCGTACCTACTACCAACTGGCGGTCAACTTCGACGTATTCGGCAATGTCTCGCACCAGTTGCAGACGCGCTTGTACTTCGACCTGATCCGCAATGGCGCCGAGGTCAACTTCCTGCGCCTGATGCCGGCCGACCAGCGAGGCGCGATCCTCAGCGACTGGTACCAGAGCGGCGGCAAGGTAAAGATGTGGCTCGACTACGAGGACATCGACACCGACACGCCGAGCGGTATCAAGCTCGACCCGCGCGATGCCAAACGCGACTTCGGCCTCAAGTTGCTGCAGCGCACCGGTAGCCTGAATGCCGCCCCCGACCCGATCAACCGCTGCCAGGGCGCCTACTGCTCACGGCCACAGATGAACGAGGAATTTCGCGACGTCGAGCAGTCGCTGAGCCGCCTGGCGTCTCGCCCGGCTGCGGGGCTGAAGGTGATCAATCAACTGCCCGAGGCGACGATGCTGCGCATCGAAGGGCAGGGCGGCCAGCGCCAGGTCTACAGCCTGCTGCGCAATCGTGCGCACAGCAACGTCGCTTTCCTGCTGGGCGAAGCCTCGCGCTACCAGCCGGGGCTGGATACCCTGACCTTGTACCCGGGGGTGCTCAGCAGCTATCCCAACTTCATCTTCAACATTCCAGCTGCGGATGTGCCGGAATTTGTCGAGGACATGGAGTACGCACGCGACGATGCGGCCAAGTTCGAACGGATCGTCCTGCGTTGGGGGGTGCGTCGCAGCCACCCGGAGTTCTGGCGTTACTTCCATGACCTCACCACCTTCATCCAGGAAACCGAACCGGTGGAGGCGGGGGTGCTGGACATGAACCGCTACGAGAACCTCTGATCGGTCGAGCTGACCTTTCCGGCGCACCTGCGGTCGGAAACGGTGGGCGGCCTTTGCCAGCAACTGCGCTGGCAAGGGCCTCAATGCACCGGCAAGCGCAGGGTATTCCATGCTGTATTCGCTTCAGGCACTGCGGGCGTTCGCCGCCTGGGTGGTGGTCTGTCACCATTTCATGCAGATCTTCTTCGACTTCCATGCCAGCGGGCCTATTGGCCAGTTTCTTACCGATCGCGGCGCAGTCGGTGTCGACATCTTCTTCGTCATCAGCGGGTTGGTGATCTACCTATCGACCCGTGACAAAGCCATCGAGCCACGCCGCTTTCTGCTTAACCGAGCGCTGCGTATCGTCCCTGCCTACTGGTTCTATACCGCGCTCATGGCGGCGCTATTGCTTGCCTTCAGCCAATGGATGCCGCACCAGGAATTTGACTGGCGCCATTTGCTCCTGTCGCTGCTGTTCATCCCGGCCGAGAACCCCGGGGGTTATGGCCTGTATCCAACGTTGAACGTGGGCTGGACGCTGAACTTCGAAATGTTTTTCTACTTGCTGTTCGGCTTGGCGTTCCTGGTCCGTCAACGCCATCACCTGTTGCTGGTAACAGCGGCATTGCTGCTGGTCAGCGAAGTGCTGGGCCGTCTGGGCGTGCTCAGCCGCTTCTACAACAACGACATCATCTACGAGTTTCTGCTGGGTATCGGTATCGGCGTGCTGTATCGCCGTGGTGTGGTGCGTGAGGGGCTGTGGTTACCCTTGGCGGTGCTGGGCGTGGCGGGTTACGCGATCTATCACCTGGACGCGTCCGAGCGACTGCTGCATTGGGGATTGCCAAGTGCCTTGATGGTGCTCGCGTTCGTCTCCCTGGAGCCGTACTTCCAGGGCAACCGGATCCTCAAGGCGCTGGGTGACTGTTCGTACTCGGTGTACCTGATTCACGTGCTGGTGCTGTATGCCGGCTGGTTCGCCAGCCAGCGCCTGCACCTTAACCCGTATCTGGTCTTCGCCCTGTGTGTGCCGTCCATTGGACTAATGTCGTGGTTCAGCTACCAGTGGCTGGAGCGCGGCCTGTATCGGCGCATGCAGGCTTGGGTAGCGGCGCCGCGGGAGAAAACCCCGGCATTTGCGTTATCCCGAGTCAAATGCTAGGACTTTGTTCAAGGGCCAGGTTGGCGTACACTTGGCCGCAAGTCTGTGAGGAACTTCCATGAGCGCTATAACCATTACTGACGCCGCCCATGATTACCTGGCCGATCTGCTTTCCAAGCAGAACACGCCTGGCATTGGCATTCGCGTTTTCATCACCCAGCCGGGCACCCAGTACGCCGAGACGTGCATCGCCTACTGCAAACCGGGTGAAGAGAAGCCCGACGACGAACCGGTCGGTCTGAAAAGTTTCACCGCTTACCTGGATGCGGTCAGCGTACCGTTCCTGGAAGACGCGCTGGTCGACTACGCCACCGACCGCATGGGCGGCCAGCTGACCATCAAGGCACCGAACGCCAAGGTGCCGATGGTCAATGAAGACAGCCCGGTCAACGAGCGCATCAATTACTACCTGCAGACCGAGATCAACCCGGGGCTGGCCAGCCACGGTGGCCAGGTGAGCCTGGTCGACGTGGTCGACGACGGCATTGCCGTGCTGCAGTTCGGTGGCGGTTGCCAGGGCTGTGGCCAGGCCGACGTCACCCTGAAGGAAGGTATCGAGCGCACCCTGCTCGAGCGCATTCCGGAACTCAAGGGCGTGCGTGACGTGACCGATCACACCCAGAAGGAAAACGCCTACTACTGACCGGTAGTATTTCGTGCGCCTAGCAACAAACTGTTACGGATTCAACCCCTGCGACAACAGGCCGCAGCCCATGTTTAAAGGGCTGCAGGCCATCACCGCCTTCGTCGGGTAGAAGCACCAGGGGTGTCATGCCAGAATGCCCCGGTTTTTCGGCCGGCCCGTCCCGAGGGCCGGCACCTTCCCTCTAAAGGATGGTTCCATGAATGATCTGTTGACCCGGCGCGCAGTTGTCGCCGGGATGGGCGTTCTCGGGCTCGGCCTGCTGGCAGGCTGCAACCCGGCCCGGGGGCTTGAGTTCAAGTACGGCAAGAACATGAGCAACGAAATCCTCGGGCGCAAGTTTCGCCTCAAGGATACCCAAGGCAACGACGTCACCCTGTCGAGCTTCTACGGCAGCATGCCGATGATCTTCTTCGGCTTCACCCAGTGCCCGGCGGTCTGCCCGACCACGCTGGCGCGGGCGGCGCAAATCAGAAAGCTGCTCAGAGGCCGTGACCGCGAGTTGTTCCGCGTGGTGTTCATTACCCTTGACCCGGAGCGCGACACCCCTGAAGTGCTCGACGCCTACGTCAAGGCCTTCGACCCGACGTTCGAGGCGCTGACCGGTACACCGGAAGAAATTGCCGAGGTGGCCCGGGAGTTCAAGGTGTTCTACGAGAAAGTCCCGGCTGGTGACACCTACACCATCTCTCACTCGTCTACCAGCTACGTCTACGATACACGTGGCACCCTGCGCCTGAGCCTGGGCCATTCGCTGAATGCCAAGGAATGCGCTGAAGACCTGCTTACACTGATGGAGATCTGCTAATGGCTGTTTCACTGCAACCGATCAAGCGCGGCCTGGCCGCCATGGCCCTGCTGAGCCTTGCCCTGCCAGCGCTGGCACAGACCACCGTGAGCGATGCCTGGGTGCGTGCCAGCGTGCCGCACCAGCAGTCCACCGGTGCCTTCATGACCCTGACCGCCAGCAGCGACAGCAAGCTGGTCGGCGTAGCATCGCCCGTGGCCAAGATTGTGCAGGTGCACGAGATGACCATGAACGGTGATGTGATGGGCATGAAGCAAGTCGATGCCGTCGCGTTGCCTGCCGGCAAACCGGTGAACCTGGACCCGAACGGTTATCACGTGATGCTGATGGGGCTGACCCAGCAGGTGAAGGAAGGCGAGAAAGTGCCGCTGACCCTTACCGTCGAAGATGCCAAGGGCGCGAAGGAAACGTTGCAAGTGCAGGCAGAAGTCCGTGCGCTAAACGCCGAGGCTGGCGGCGGGCATGACCACATGCACATGAGCCACTGACCGACGAAAGGGCCGCATCTGCGGCCCTTTTTCATGCTGCGGTGCGCTTCAGCTACGGAAGCGGGGCAGCGGCCTTTCGAGGGTCAGCGAGGTCAAGGTCTTGCGTACCTGGGCTTCGTCGGCCTCCAGGGCCTTGAGGCTTGCGCGGATCTTGCCGGCGGCGGGCACATCGCCCTGCCGGTCGATCCAGTCGGCAATTTCCTTGCAGGCGCTGCTCAGGCAGGCCTGACGCTGGTTCATCAGCGATATGAGGGTGGTGAGCTCTCTTTCAGACATGGCAGGATCCTCCGCTTAGCCCCCTCAGTGTAGCAGTGGCCGGCGTAATTGCCTGACGGCTAGCCGTGCAGGCAGGCGGTGCGGTAGGCGCCTGGAGTAACGCCATAGGCCTGCTTGAACTGCCGACTGAGGTGGCTCTGGTCTGCGAATCCCAGGTTGAACGCCACTTCGGTTGCCGCCAGGCCGCTCTTCAACAGCTCCCGGGCACGGACCAGACGGCGTTGCTTGAGCCAGGCGTGGGGCGGCAGGCCGGTGGCCTGGCGGAAGACGCGCGCGAAGTGAAAAGGCGAGAGGTTGACCGCCGATGCCAGAGCTTCCAGCGAGGGTGGATTCGCCAGCGTGCTCTCAAGCAGCTCACGGGCACGTGCCACGGCCAGCGGCTCGTTGCCAGGGGCGCTGGGCGCTGGGCCGTGGCCGTGGCGCTGGACCAACGCCAGCACCGCCTGGCGCCAGGCGGTTTGTTGCTCCAGGGCGCTGGCGCCGGCCTCCGACAACTGGTGCAACTGGCTGAAGGACTGCGCCAGGGCGAGGTCGTTGATCACACTGTCTTTGAACAGTGGCATGCCGTGGTGCCCCAGCTCCAATTCATCCAGCACCCCGGTCACCCGCTCATGATCCGGGTAGAAGCCGCGGTAGCGCCAACCTGCTTCATGCGCAGTAGCCCCGGTATGCAGTTCATCCGGGTTGATCAGTACCATGCTGCCGACCGGCGCCATGTGCTCGCTACCACGGTGCCAGAAGCGCTGGGCGCCGGACTCGATCACAGTGAACACATAGCCCTCATGCACGTGCGGGGCAAAGCGTTGCTGGAAATAGCGCGCATGCAGCATCTCGACGTCGCCCAAGGCGGGCGCTTGCCAGAGGTGGGTCTGTTCGCGCAGGAGCGTGCTCATGCCAGCCAGCTGCGCAGCAAGAAGAAGATGAACATGCTCACCAGCATGCTCAGCAATACGCTGCGGGTCAACAGCACCAGGGCGATGGCCACCACGGCGCCAAGCAGGTAAGGGTTGAGCGGACTGAGGTCGAGCTGGTGGCCGGGTAGGAAGATGATCGGCCCGCAGATCGCGGTCAGCATGCCCGGCACTGCGAAGCCGAGGAATTGTCGTGCATTGGAACTCAGGCGCAGAGGCAGGCGCGGTTCCAGAAAGGCGTAGCGGTTGAGGAACACCACGGCGCCCATGGCGAAGATCAGCAACCAGGTCATGTGCGTGCCCCGGAGAATTTCTGGCAGATGAAGCCGGCAGCCATGCCGAGCAGGCCGGCAGCCACCAGCGCGGTTTCCCAGTGCCAGTAGCTGAACAGCACGGAGCAGAACAGCGACACCGCCACGCACACCACGGTAGGGAGGTTGCGTACCAGTGGGGCGATCAGCGCGACAAAGGTGGCGACGATGGAAAAGTCCAGGCCCAGTTGGTCGAGGTGCGGGATGTTCTGACCCAGCACGATGCCCGCCAAGGTGAACAGGTTCCAAGCGACGTAGAAGGTCAGGCCGACCCCCAGTGCGTACCAGCGGTTGAACTGCTGCTGGTCGTAATGGCTGGTCAGGGCGAAGAACTCATCGGTCAGCAGGAAGCCCAGGCCAAGCCGCCAGCGCAGCGGCTGACTCGACAACACCGGACGCATGGACAGACCGTAGAGCAAGTGCTGTGACGTCAGCAGCAGAGTGGTCAGCAGGATCGACATCAGGTTGGCACCACCCTTGAGCATGCCGATGGCCACCAGTTGCGCTGCGCCAGCGAAGACGATCGCCGACAAGCCCTGGCCCTCCCAGGGGCTGAGATTGGCCTCGATGGCCATCGAGCCTGCGAGCAGGCCCCAGGGCGCTACGGCCAGGGACAACGGAACGATGGCGATGGCACCGTGCAGAAACGCTTGGCGGGCAATGGCAGGGTTGGTGGACATGGTGGCTGCGACACTGTTGTTTGGTAGAACAGCATGCCAGACGGCGCAGGCGACTGGCTTGAACGATCTTGCTGGTTTGCCGCAGGCCCAATCACTCTCAGCGCTGGCTGGTCAGCCTTCGTTGCGCTGCAACGCAACCATTGATCTCCACGGCTTTGTGCAGCAAATCCTGGCGGCGTTGCGGGTCAAGGTCGCCCAGCAACCGGTACACCTCGGCCTGGTAGTCGCGTTGACGCCCCCACTGCATCTGCAACCCTTGTGGCTGACTGCGGGCGCAGGCCAGCCTTGCGGCGGGTTGCGGGTAGTAGGGCGCGTACAGCGTGGCCATGCTGGGGATCGCCTCGAGCGCTTCGCGATACCGGCGGCTGGCATTGTAAGGCGGGCACCAGGTAGCAATCGCCGTGGCAGGCGGGGCGAAGCCTTGTTGCAGGCTTGCCTCCAGCAATGGGCAAGCGGCAGCGGTAATTTGCGCTGCGGGCAGGTAGGTCGTGTAGTACAGCGCCAGACGATATTGGGCTACGGGGTGGCCGAGCTCCACTGACTTTTTCAGCAAGGCCACCGCTGTCGGCAGGGTGCGGGCCATGGCTTGCCCTTGGCGGTTGAGCTCTGGGTCGCTGCCAATGGCTGTACGCAGCGTGCTGCCGCTATCGTCCTGATTATCGGCCTGCTCCAGCAGCGGCAGGGCTTGGCGGTAGAGCAGGTCGGCGTGCGGGTCGATGCGCACTTCGAGTGCTTGCGCGGCAAGTGGAACCAGCGTGGCGAACAGTGCAGGCACAAGGGCAGCGCGGCTCACGGACGCGCCTCGCAAGCGACGCATGCAGGGCTGGCAGCCAAGTACGGGTGGACGGCAGGAATGTTCATCACAGGTACGCGTGCGCCTCAGGCGAATCGGAACGACCCCCTATTCTAGCCAAGCGTGGGGGGTGACCGAAAGGGCGACACCCAAGCTTCAGACGAGCTTGATCGGCGTGACTTTGCGCTGGGCGTGTTTTTCCTGAGCCAAGCCCAGTTTGGCGGTGATGACCTTGGCCAGTGCGTTGTTGCCCAGATCATTAAAGTGCAGACGGTCGATGAACAAGTCGGCGCCGAACACCGGGGAGCTGCTGAGCATGCTGTTCATGTCATAGCAAGGCACGGGGTCGGCCTGATGCTTGATGCGCCTGAAAAACGCCGTGTGCAGCTGGCTGTCGAAAACGCCGTCGAGCAGGCGGTCGATGTTTGCCGGTTGTCGCTCCAGTGTCGCCAACATGGCCTGTTCGCCGGCCGGCAGGGACTCCCGGCACCAAGGCAACAGCGGTTGCAGGATGAAGGTGAGGGTGGCATGGCTGTCTGCCAGCATGCGGTCCCACTGCAGCAAGGTTCGGCCTATGCTGTCGGCTGCACCTGCCAAGCGCTTTTCGGCTGGCGACAGCGGGCAGGAAGGTGCGGGCACCTGGCGACGCGGGGCCAGCGCCTGACACAGCCGTTGCCACAAAGATTTCTGGCGCACTGGGTGGGTGCGCGGCATGTCCTCGTCGAAGCTGTTGAGGAAGGCTTGCTGTCGCTGAAACGGCTCCAGGCCATCCGCGCCGGCCAGTACATCGTTGAGAGCCTGGTGGGCCACTGTATTGATGCCGCTGAGAACCACCACATGGCCAATTTCACCGAGGCGATGCTGGTGGGTGAGGAACATCAACAACTCCTGGCTCGCATTGAGCCCGCACCCCGCGAGATTCAGCCACACCTCCCCGGTCAGCATCGACAGGTGCGAGGCCACGGTATGCTCATCGCAACTGGCTCCGATACCCAGCGCGGTCGAACCGCCGACCAGCAGGTTGACCCGCTGGCCACTGCCGCGTTCGCCGGCCGAGAAGCGCTTGCCGGCAAAATGACTGTAACGCAGGCCGAGGGCATCGGTGTTGATGGTGCCGGAGCGGTAGCCACGCTCGTTGACATGCAGCGTATGCGGGGCACGACGGCTGCCCAGTTGCAGAAAGCGCTGGTAGTCCTGTGGCAGTGTCGATGGCGATGGCAAGCCCTGACCGTGCGTTGCGGTGGTGGACAGTGTCATGGCGCTCCTTGTCTGTCGTCTGGCCTGGCAGGTCGTGACGGGTGCCGGGGTCAGCCCGCCAGTTCCTTGAAGTTGTACGCCAGTCCGCCGACCGCGATCAGCAGCAGGGCGGCTCCCGAGGCCAGGGAAATCAAGCGATTGCTACGTTGCGAGGCGATTTTGCCGATGGCGAAGATGTACAGGCTGAGCACGGCGAAATCGATGACCACCCACAGCAGCGACAGCACCACCATGCTTTTGCCGAACGATTCGGTAATCTGGATGAATTGCGGGAAGAAGGCGATGAAGAAAATGATGTCCTTGGGGTTGGAAATACCCACCATGAAGCCTTGCCACAAGCCGCCGCGCCCGGCTTTCGGCGGTTGTTCCTCGGCGTGTGCGGCAGGCGCCTGCAGGCACTCGCGCAGGGTGCCTACGGCGATATAGCCGATGAACAGGCAGCCGAGCAGGCTCATGCCACTGAGCCAGGCCTTGTCGATGGCTGCGCTGGTGAGGATGACCCAGGCGGCGGCGCCGATCAGCACCAGCGATGCCCAGTTGGTGCCGACGGCGGTGAACATGGCCTTGCGTGAGCCAGATGCGGCGGCGGTGTTGACGATCAATGCCACCACGGGGCCGGGCGTGGCAATCAGCAGCAGGACGGTCAGTGCATAGGTAGCAGTCAGTGCGGTATTCACGGTCAGTTCTCGATCAGTGTGTCGGGTGTCGCGTGGACGTTGGCATGAAAGGGGCAGCGCGACGGTTTGAGCGAGCCTGCTTCCTGCAGTTGGTATTGCTTCCATTCGAAATTGTCGTCCTGGCCGAAAAAGCCCAGGCTGTCGGGCATCACGCCGTCGTTGTAGTGGCGCACCCGTTCGCGGATGCGCGCGCGTATGCGTCGGCCGCTTTCGGTGCCAGCGTTGGCCACTTCGTCGAAGTTTTCCCGTGGGTTGATGACGAAGGTGATGTGGTTGCCTAGGTTGCGGCTTTTCATCTGCTGGTGGCCGGGGAAGTTCATGTTGATGAACAGCGGCATGCCGGCGTAGCAAAACGACCAACCGCTGTCCTGAGGATCATTCGGGATTGCCTGGGGCCACGGATGCGGGTCGCGCGCATGTACGCCACGCAGTACTTTCCAGGCCAGTGCCTGCTGTTCGGCGAGGGTGCTGCCGGCCGTGGTTTCGAGAAACACCACCAGCGGGCTGCCGATGCGTTGCTTGATAGGGGTGGGTGTGATTGTGCGGATATAGTCAGCCAGCCCTTGAGCGATGTCATCGGCCAACTGCTCTGCACGGGCGAAGAGGATGTGGCAGGATTCACCGGCCACCGCCTTGCGCCCGAACAGGCACGGAAATTCGGGATTGGCGAGGATGCTGCGAAAATGTTGTAGAGTGGTGTGCGTCCAATGTTGCGTATTTCGCACATGTCCAGCGGCCAGCTCTAGCGCGTCCAGGCGATAGCAGTTTCCATAACCCGTAAACATGTATTTCCCCAGGCGTTTAATTAACAGAAAGATGCAGGCACATGCAGGCAGGTTGTTGGCTTATCGTTGTTATTTACCTGCATTTTCTGAGACGCAGTTAACGTTGTAAAACGCGTGGAACTATGACCTACTATTAGTCTCACTCATGCTTCGGGGGCTTCATGTCAGAACGGATTCAGGCCTTGCACGCGTTACGTGCCTTCGAAGTCGCCTCGCGTTACGGGTCGTTCACCCGTGCGGCCGAAGAATTGGCGCTGACACAAGGCGCGGTCAGCCACCACATCAAGACCCTGGAGGGCCTGTTCGGCTGCGATCTGTTCGAGCGCCGCGGCCCCAAGCTGAGCCTCACCGAGCATGGGCGGCTACTGTCCCAGGAGCTCAAGGTCGGCTTCAAGATCATCGAAAACGCCTGCGCACTCCTGCGTCAGGACCGTTACGGGCTACGCCTCAAGGCGCCCTCGACGCTCACCGTGCGTTGGCTGCTGCGGGCACTGGATGCGTTCAAGAAAATCGACGACAGCTGCAGCGTTCAGTTGTCGAGCGTGTGGATGGATATTGACTCGGTGGATTTCTACTCCGAGCCCTACGATTGCGCCTTTCTTCTGTCCAATGGCCGCTTTGCCACCGATGTCGAGAGTTTCAAGCTGTTCGATGAGTGGCTGATCCCGGTGTGCCACCCTGACTACATGAAGCATGAGCAGCCAGCGCTGGGCGACTTGCGACACTGTGAGCTGCTGCACCCCTCACCGGACCGTCGTGACTGGCGGCGTTGGTTGGCGCGCATGGACGCGCAGGACATCAGCATCGACCAGGGCCAGGTGTTCGATACCCTCGACCAGGGGATTTCTGCGGCCCAGCAAGGCCTGGGCATCTCGGTCGTGGATCTGGTGCTGGCCAGTGCCGACCTGGGCGCAGGGCGCCTGGTGACGCCGTTCAAGCATGCGGTGGCGACCGGCGATGGGTATTACATGACCTGGCTCAAGTCCAGCCCCAAGGCACGGCAGATGCAAAAGCTGCGTGACTTCCTGGTCGGCCAGGTGCCGCCCCTGGCCTACAAGGACATCAACTACTTGTACGGTTGATGGCCCGCACAGCGGTAGAATTGACCCATCCGAAACATCGGTCACACCGAGGACAACGCAGTGAAGTTGCAGCAGGGCTTTGTCCTGACCCGGCATTGGCATGACACGCCCGAAGGCACCTGCGTGGAGTTCTGGCTGGCCACCGATCACGGGCCGCGCTTGTTACGCCTGGCCCCGCAAGACTCGGTGATGTTCATTCTGCAGGCGCAGGCGGAACACGCGCGGCTTTTGCTGGCTGGGGAAACCGGCGTCGAACTCAAACCTCTGCGCCTGCGCGATTTCGAGCATCGACCGGTGCTGGGCGTATATTGCCGCCAACACCGCCAGCTAATGCAACTGGAGCAACGCCTGCGCAGTGCCGGCATCGAAGTGTTCGAGGCCGATGTCCGCCCGCCGGAACGCTACCTGATGGAGCGGTTCATCACCGCTGGGGTGCAGTTCGCCGGCCAGCCGGAGGCCCAAGGGGTGATCTGCGCTGCCCAGCTCAAACCGTCGGCGCACTACCGTCCACCGCTGCGCCTGGTGTCACTGGATATCGAGACCAGCGAGCGGGGTGAACTCTACAGCATTGCCCTTGAGGGCTGTGGCCAGCGCCAGGTGTTCATGCTCGGCGCTGCCGATGGCCAGGCCGCCGACGTGGATTTCGACCTCCAATATTGCAACGACCGCGTTGAATTGTTGCACTGCCTCAACCAATGGATGGCCGAACACGACCCGGATGCGATCATCGGCTGGAACCTGGTGCAGTTCGACCTGCGCCTGCTGCATGAACACGCCAAGCAACTGCAAGTACCGTTAACCTTGGGGCGCAACGGCGCAGCCATGACCCTGCGTGCCCAGGCCAACCGCGGGCATGTGTTCGCCGATGCGCCCGGTCGGCTGCTGATCGACGGCATCGAAGCGTTGCGTTCGGCGACCTGGAGTTTCCCCTCGTTCAGCCTGGAGAACGTTGCCCAGGCCCTGCTGGGGGAGGGCAAGGCGATCGACACGCCGTACCAGCGCATGGATGAGATCAACCGCATGTTCGCCGAGGACAAGCCCGCGCTGGCCCGTTATAACCTCAAAGACTGCGAGCTGGTGACGCGGATCTTCGCCCACACCCGGCTGCTGGAGTTTCTGCTCGAACGATCTTCCGTCACCGGGTTGGCGGTGGATCGCAGCGGCGGTTCGGTGGCCGCGTTCTGTCACCTGTACATGCCGCAGATGCATCGGCTGGGTTTCGTGGCCCCTAATCTGGGCAGTCGCCCGGAGGAGGCCAGCCCCGGTGGTTTTGTCATGGACTCGCGCCCGGGCCTGTATGACTCGGTGCTGGTGCTTGACTACAAAAGCCTGTACCCCTCGATCATTCGCACCTTTCTCATCGACCCTGTGGGCCTGGTCGAAGGTTTGCGCCAGCCGCAAGACGCGCACTCGGTCGAGGGCTTCCGTGGTGGCCGCTTCTCGCGCAGCGTGCATTGTCTGCCGGCCATCGTCGAGCGTGTGTGGCAGGGCCGGGAAGCTGCCAAACGTGAGGGCAATGCGCCGTTGTCGCAGGCGCTGAAGATCATCATGAATGCTTTCTATGGCGTGCTCGGTTCAAGCGGTTGCCGCTTCTTCGACCCCCGTCTGGCATCCTCGATCACGATGCGCGGTCATCAGATCATGCGCCAGACCCGCGCGCTGATCGAAGCGCGGGGTTACGACGTGATCTACGGCGACACTGACTCCACCTTCGTCTGGCTCAAGGGCGCACATGGGGAAGAGGCTGCTGCGCGCATTGGTCGCGAGCTGGTGCTTGAGGTCAACCAATGGTGGCGTGAACATCTGCGCGAAACCATGGGCCTGGAAAGCGCCCTGGAGCTGCAATTCGAGATTCATTACCGACGCTTTCTGATGCCGACCATTCGGGGGGCCGACGAAGGCAGCAAGAAGCGCTATGCGGGCTTGGTGCAGCGCGCCGATGGCAGCGAGGACATGGTCTACAAGGGGCTGGAGTCGGTGCGAACGGACTGGTCGCCGTTAGCCCGGCAGTTCCAACAGGCTTTGTACGGTCGCGTCTTTCGCGGCCAGCCGTACCGCGACTATGTGCGCGGTTTCGTGCAGCAGACCCTGGCCGGTGAAATGGACGAATTGCTGATCTACCGCAAGCGACTGCGTCGCCCGTTGGCCGACTACCAGCGCAACGTCCCGCCCCATGTGCGCGCCGCACGCCTGGCCGATGAATACAACACCCGCCTGGGGCGCGCGCGGCAGTACCAGAATGGCGGTTGGATCAGCTACGTCATTACCACGGCGGGCCCCGAACCGATGGAAAATCTGCAGTCGCCCATCGACTACGACCATTACCTCAGCCGCCAGCTGCAGCCGGTGGCCGACGCCATTCTGCCCTTTGTCGGTGATGACTTCGCGGCGTTGACCGACCGTCAACTGCTCTTGTTCTGAGCGCGGGCGTTAGCTATCTAGCGCCTCGACAAGACTGTCCTGCCTACGCTGGCCTCTTTGATTTTTTGGAGGCATCGAGCATGGGTACTGAACTATCGCCGGCGCAACGCAGTCACCAGACATTGCGGCTGGCCAGCGAGGCATTTCAGGATGGCATCATTGGCAAGCGCCTGCCGCAATGGCTACGCAAGGTCCCCGTCGCGCAGATGCCCGCGCTGAGTCACGCACTGGCCAAGAGCCTTGAGTCTCGCAAGCTCTTGGCCGCATTGTTGGCACGCATCGACGGTATCGACGACTTCGTGGCGCCGGCCCTGGAGCATGCACTGATTCAGCATTACGGCCTCAGCGGCAACGTGCGCCGCTTGAAATTTCTCAAAGGCCACCACGAGCCGGTCATCAACGCCCAACCTGTGGGCGCTCACCTCACGGAAGTGGTGTACGTCGAAAAGGCGCTGCTCGATGTGGTACTGCGCAACTTTACCGCCGATGAAGCCAGGCCTGGTGGGCAACCAACAGGCAATCGCCTGCTGATGCCACGGCAGGGATCGGTCAAGCCCCCCACCGCCACCGAGCTTGCCCAGCTGTGCCGAACGCTGGACCTTGGGGAGGGCTATCAGCGTCATCTCGATGGGATTCTGCAACCTGCCCACGACGCGCCGCGCGTGGCCGCTCTGCTGGGTGATAGCTACCGCTACGCCATGCTCGTGGATGCTTACAAGGCCAGCGTGAGCAATAGCCTGGACGCCAGCGAGCTGGAGTGGATCGTAGCCCTGTGCGTAGACGGCCAACGACTGCCTCTGGCGGGTGATCGGGTGGTGGCCAAGGGCATGACTCTACTGGGCTGTACGATTGAGCAGGTGGTGGTATTCGATGTAATCGAGCAGGGGACCTTGTTCAATTCCACGCGGCGCCTGTTGCTGTACGTGCCCGGTGACCCGGTGGCCCCCTGGAGTGCTTTTAAAAGCCTGAGCGACCTTGACCGTGCGCTGGGTCATCGCCTGCGCATCAAGGCCTACCAAGGTTTCTTCAGCCGGTTCGTGCTACGCAAGGACAGCCAGGCGTTCTTCTCCAGGGTGGTACCGGTATTCGACGACCTTCCGAAGTGGGCGTTCTACGAACTCAATCCGCACTTGAGGTGCTATCCCGAGCCGCTCTTCAACAGCCTTGCACAGGCGCGCATCCGCCAGATCAAGGAAGACGCGGCGATGATCGTGATGCCGGTGGCGCGGCTCGACCGGGACCTGCAGCGCGCCCATGACCAGCGGCTTGCCGCCGAAGGCTGGGCGTTGCTCAATCTTGCCGGCCTGTTTGTACCGAGCATTGGCCTGGCGCTGTTGGCGGTGACCGCCTGGGAGTTGCTGGGCGAGGTCTACTACGGCATCGAGGCTTGGCAGGACGGCGATCACCAGGAGGCGCTCGATCACTTGACCCATGTCGCCACTGAGCTTGCTGTGCTCGCAGCCACGGCGGCGGGCGTCACGGCGGCACGGCGCATTTGGACGCGCTCCGCTGTGGTCGATGACATGCTGCCGGCGCGGCTTGAGGACGGCAGCACCAAGCTCTGGCAGCAAGACCTTGCACCCTATCGCAGCCTGGCCCCCGGCGCGGCGGCACTGCCGGATGCATTAGGGGTCCGGCGCCTGAATGGCGACGCCTGGGTCGAAATGGACGGTCACCACTATGCGGTGGTCGAGCCGGCCGGCGCTGGCCAGTGGCAGCTCCGTCCGCGTGACGGGCATGGCCCTGCGCTGCGCAACAACGGGGCCGGCGCCTGGCGCGTGTGGAGCGAACAACCCGCTGACTGGGAAGACGCCCAGCGCATGTTCCGCCGCCTCGGGGAACCTTTGCAGGGCATGAGCGACGAGCAGATCGATGACGTATTGAGTATCCATGGCCTCGACGCAGACCACCTGCGTGCGTTGCATGTCTATGCCCGGGCGCCGGAGCCCGGGATGCTCGACAGCGCCGAACGCTCCAGGCTCGATCGCCGTATTCGCCAGATGATCAGCCGCTTGCGCAGTGGGGAACCGGTCGAAGACATTACCGTGCTTGAGCATGCCCAGCGGCTACCGGGGGCAGCCGGTTTGTCCGACCAGGCGCTGGCAGAGCTGGCATGGGGCCGGCGGCGGGATCTGCTCGGTCACTTGTATGACGCGTTGCAGCCGGCTGATAGCCCTGGAAGCGCGGTGCTGCGCAACGTTTTTCCGGGTTTGCACTCGCGTGCCGCGCAAGCCTTGCTGACCAGCGCCAGTGGTGATGACCGACTGCGCCTGCTGCAGACTGGCCGTGTGCCGTTGGGTCTGGCCGAAGCCGCCCGGCGCAGCGTCATCGATATCCGCAAGGCGAGAGTATTTGAGGCGATGCACCTGGACACGCCTCAAAACGCTGACCTGGCACGCGTCGTATTAGGTCTGCTCAAATATTTGCCGGGTGCTGAGCAAGGTGTCCGCTGGCGTCTGTTTGAACGGCGCATCGACGGGCCGCTACTGGTATCGACCGAGCAGGGGGCGCGAACCTTCGACCTGTTGCACCTGGACGGTAGCTTCCAGTTGCTTGATGCCCAGGGGGCACCGCAGGGTGAGGCTGGGGAGTTGTTCGAGGTCATGGCTGCGGCCTATGCCCCGCCTCAGCGCGAGGGCATGGCCGTTGGCGATCCCTTCGCGCACAACCTCCGGGTGCTGCTGAGCCGTGAGGCTCGGCAGCGTCGCGCCGAACTTGGCCCCCTGCTCGGTGTTCAGCAGCCAGGTGCATTGCGCGCCCCACAACGTTTGCCCGATGGCAGGCTCGGTTACCCGTTGGGAGGCCAGAACACAGGTGGATTCAGACGCTCCAGGCCATCACTGCCGGCGACCCTGCGTGACATCTACCCAGCCTTCAGCGACGACCAGGTGGCGGCATGGACCGAAACCGTCGTGCGCTCGGGGCAGGAGGTCGACGCGGTGCTGGTGGCCCTGCGTGAACAACTCAGATCCCTGCACAGCCGATTGAATGCATGGGTGGGCGAGGCCAGCGGTGAGCTGCGCGAAGATCGAAGCAGCGTGCGCCGGACATTGCTCGAGTGTTGGCAGCGGGTTACCAGTGCCGGAGACCTGCTGTCCAATACGGAAGACAACTACCGGTTGGTCATCTACAACACCCGGCCGCAGACGCTGCCAGAGCTGCCTGCCCAGGTGAGCTTCACCCATGTTTCCGACCTGTCGTTCCTGCGTATGGGGTTGTCCACGATCCCCCAGAGTTTTCTCCTCGCCTTCCCGCGGTTACGGGTGTTGGACCTGGGCGGGAACAATCTCACCCGACTCCCTGAGCCCTTGCTGCAGATGCTGCATTTGCGTCAGCTCACCTTGACCAGCAACGAGATCGTGCTGACCACTAGCCAGGCCGCCACGCTGGCGAGTGCCACTTCCCTTGACTACATCGATCTGTCGCACAACCCGTTGGGGCGCACCTTCACGCTGAGCGGGTTGACTTCGTTGCGCTGGTTAAGCCTGCGTAATACAGGCATGACGGACTTCCCCCATGGCCTGAACAACCGCCCAGGGTTGGTCTACGTGGATATGCGCGAGAACCGCATCCGCCAGGTTCCGCAGTGGTTCTATCAAGCGCCTCTGAGCTTGCGACGGCGTGTCCGGCTGGCCGGCAATCCATTGCCAGGGGATGAGCGACTAAGGCTGCACGCGTCACTGATGCGGCCTTCCGAACTGATGGATGAGGCGCTGATGAGAGAACGCCTCAGTCATGCCCGTGAGGTCTGGGGAGATGCAGTGGGGCCGCGCAATCGAGGACTGTTGATTGCCGCGTGGGAAACGGTGGATGTTGGCGAGGCCTCGGACCGGTTTTTCCGGGTTTTGCAACAACTGCTGTTGTCGGCGGATTTCCGCATCAATGCCGAAGCCCTGGGGTCTCGGGTACTGGCATTACTGGAAGCGATGGGTGAGGACTCCGCTTTACGCGAGCAATTGCTGAGCGTGGCCAACGATGAATGGGGATGCCAGGACGGTGCTACCTGGTGTTTGAGCAACCTGGAGGTGAATGCATTGGTCTGGCGCGCACGTTCAGAGGGCCCAGCCAACTCGGAACAGGCACTGCTCAGGCTAGGGCGGCGCTTGTGGCGCCTGGATGAAGTCGACCGTATTGCCGTGCGGGATATCATCGACCGCGGCGGCAACCCGGACGAAAGTGAGGTAGGCCTTGCCTATCGGCTAGGGTTGCGTCTGCGTCTGGACCTGCCCATCGAGGTGGGCGACATGAGCTTTCGTCCGCTTGCAGGGGTCGATGAACTGCGCCTGGAGCGCGCAGAAGCGGCTGTTCGCAGGGCGGAGACGGAGGAAGAAGTGGCCCGCTCGCTGGTGGACCGGTCGTTTTGGCAGGCCTATCTGGAGCGCACCCATCCCAGCCGTTTCACGCAGGTGGATGGGCCATTTCAGCGCAGGCTCAGTGCAGTGCTGGATGATCAGTCACTGAGTGACGGGGTCCGCTCGGCGCGATCGGATGCGATCCTGGGCGAGCAGCGCGCCGCGCGGCGTGGGTTGATGCTTGATTTGACCCTGGAAGCCCTGGAAACCGGGCCTGTCGATCAGCCCATCGACGTGCGTTAATACCTGCCCTGCCGCCAATGGCTTTGGACTATGCTCAGTCAGGGTGACGGCCGGTTGCTTCAAGGTTGTCATGCCAGGCTGACGCAGCACCGGAAACTGCCAGTTACTTTTCCCTGGCCCTCTGATGCGCGAAGTAGTTTAGGCTCCGGATCGGATTTTTCTCCGTGATCTGTAGTCTTTGGTTTATCGGAAATTAAGGAGATGCGTATGCTCGTCCGGTCACTGACCCTCGCCACCTTGCTCGCCCTCACTACGCCTTCGTTCGCCGCCGACAGCGACGCGCCGCTGGCCAAGGAAGTTGGCAAGGCACGACCTTTGGTGATCATCGCGCCGAGTTCGGCCGACCCGACGTTGCGGGGCTTGAACGAGGCGCTGAAGGACCCTGCCACTCAGGCGGCCTTCAAGGAGCGTGGCCTGGTGGTGTACAGCGTCGCCAACATGATGGGCAAGCGCGAGGACAAGAACCTCGAGCAACAGGCCACCATGGCCCTGATCCGGGAACTCAAGCTCGGCGCGAGCAAGGGCACCAAGGTTATCCTGGTGGGCAAAGACGGCGAGCGGCATATGCTCAAGGATGACGACTCGGGCGAAAAGCTCGACCCGCAGGCCATCCTCAAGGCGGTTGACGAACTGCCAGCGAGCGAGAAGGCGGTCGCCGCACCTGAGCCTGTTGCTGCTGTGCCGGAACCTAAAGCCAAGGACAGCAAGCCAGCGAAGCCTGCCAAACCCGCCGCACCTCCTAAACCGCTGGAAGACTGATATCGCAGAGCATCAGGCGCGTGCAGCAATGCGCGCGCTGATCCAGTGATCGATGCTCAACCGGCCTGCGCCCTTGAGCAGCAGGGGCAGCAACGCCACCAGGTAGATCAGCGGCAACTTGAAGTTGCCAAAGCCCTGGTCAGTGATGGCGTAGCCCTGCGCCAACTCTGCAAGGCTCGACCAGTGCGCGGGCCAGTGCACGGCGGCTATTGCCACCACGGTGATCACAGTCAGTCCCGCGGAGGCCAGCCTTGTGCCAAGGCCCAACAGCAGCAGCAGCGGCAACAGCAACTCGGCCCACATCGACAGCTCCCAATTCAGTGTTGGCGGCAGCACGTTGAAGGGGAACGGGAAGCTTTCCTGCAAATCGCCGAACCAGTTGCTGCCATTGAATTTCTCGAGGCCCGATTCGAAGAACTCCCAGGCCAGGAAAAGGCGCAGGGGCAAGTCGGCGCTCCAACTGCCGAAACGGTCGACGCGGGTGAAGGTACGGGGCAGGGTGGTCATGGTGTTTTCTCTTCTTCAGGAAAGGGCGGTGGCATTGCGGCGCTGGTGCAGAGCCAGTTTGGCGGTGAGCTTGAGGCCGATGGCGGCGAACATCAGGGCGAACGCCAGCGGGTACCAGCCGCCCATGGGGATGCGCTTGTAGAACGATAGGCAGAACACCCCAGCCAATACCCACATGCCGGTACTGTGCAGGGCCTTCCAGTTGCGGCTACCCAGCAGGCGCATGGCGGGTTGGAACGAGGTCAAGGTCAGCAACACCAGGAATACATAGCCGATGCTTCCCGGCAGGCTGGAGGTGACGGTGCGGCCAGCCCAGAACAGCTCCGGAAACTGTTGCGCGTAGCGGTAGATCAGCAGGCCATGCACCGTGTGCGAAAAGGCGAAGGCCAGGCCCAGGTAGCGTCGTTCGCGCACGATGCGCCGAGTTGCCGGACTGGGCAGTAAAGCCACCAGCGAGGACGCCAGGAACGCTAGCAGGAACAGCGCAAAGGAGCTGCGCGCGGTAGCGCGGATGGCGCTGCGCAGGCCATCGGAGCCGACTGGGTGGGCGGCCAGGACCACCACGGTCATGAACAGCGTGAGGCCGGCGAGGGCGGTAAACAGCCTCCAGCCGGAGGGTAGGGTGATAGGTCTCATCGACAAGCTCCCGGGGGTGTGGTTGTGTGACCGGGAGTGTGTGGGGATGAGTTATCTGCAGTGTGTCGAGCCCTGTTGCTTTATGTATCCGACTGTAGCTATTGCAACTCGATCTGGGCGCACAACCCGCCGCCCTGGCGGTTGCTCAGGGTCAAACGCCCGCCCATGGCCTGGGTCAGTTGCTGGGCGATGGCCAGCCCCAGCCCCGTGCCACCGGTGCTGCGGTTGCGCGAGCTTTCCACTCGATAGAACGGCTTGAGCACTTCATTGAGCTCTTCTTCCGGGATCCCCGGGCCCTCGTCGAGCACACGGATAAGAATCCGGCCCTGTCCACGGCTGACTTCGAGCTGCGCTTTACCCGCGAATTTCAAAGCATTGTCCAGCAAATTCACCAGTACCCTGCGTAACGCGTGCGGGCGGGTTTCCAGCAAACTGTCGGTGCGCCCACAGCGCTCGACCTGGGCACCGCTGTCCTGGTAGTCGAACGCCACGCTGTCGAGAAACGCATCGAGGTTGATTCGGCACGCAGGCTCGGTATTGATATCCATGCTGCGGGCATAGGCCACCCCTTCGCGGACCAGATGCTCCATGGCATCCAGGTCATGCCACAACTTTTCTTTTTCGACGCCTTCGTCCATCACCTCGACGCGCAGTTTCATGCGCGTGATGGGTGTTTGCAGGTCATGGGAAATCGCCGCCAGCAACTGCATGCGTTCCTTGAGATAGGCGGCGATACGCGCTTGCAGGGCGTTGAAGGCGATGGCGGCGTACTTCACTTCGCGCGGGCCGCTCTCGTCCAGCAACATGCCAGGCTTGTCCGGGTCGAGGTCGTCCAGGGCCTTGATCAGGCGGGTCAGCGGGCCGATGGCCAGGCGCACGGCCAGCCAGGTACAGAACAACAGCACGGCAAGCTGGACCAACAGCACCAGCGGCAACCATTTGGCCACCGGTACCGGTGCCGGGGTGACATCGATGGTCAGTGGCGCACCGTCGGCCAGTCGCAGGTGGGCCTGGAAGTGTGCGTTTGGCCCGGGGATTTCCAGGAAGGTCAGGGGGTAATGATGACCGATGGCCTTGACGATCGACTCGGCGGCCATGGGCGGGTCGTTGCTCGGCATTGCCTCACCGGCGAGGCCTGCATCCAGCCGGTAGCGGTAGGTGCGCCGCTCCAGGCGCGGCAACCAGCTGGCGCGTTCGGCCGCAGGCAGGCGGTCGAGAATGGCCACCGAGGTGGCGACGTCCAGTTCCAGGTTGCTGAGCATCATCGAGCGGCTGCTGATGTAGCGCTCATAGGCCTGCAGGCTGAAGGACAGCCCATACGCCAGCACCAGGCCGGTGAAGAAAATCAGGGCCAGGCGCGAGGCCAGGGTACGGGGCCACTTCATGACGGCGACTCGAGCAACTGCACCGGCAACGAGAACACATACCCCTCGCTGCGCACGGTCTTGATGCAACTGGGTTCGCGGGCGTCGTCACCCAGGCGCTGGCGCAGGCGGCTGACCAGCAGGTCGATGGAACGGTCGAAAATGTCGGCCTCGCGCCCCTGGGTCAGGTTGAGCAACTGTTCGCGGCTGAGCACCCGTTGCGGGTGATCCAGGAATACCCGCAGCAAACGGTACTCGGCGCCGCTGAGGGCCACCAACGTACCTTCGTTGTCGAGCAAGTGGCGTGCGGTGGTGTCCAGGCGCCACTGGCCGAAAGCGAGCAGGCGGCTGCTCTCGCTGATGGTCAGGTTGGGTGGCAGCATCCGGGTGCGGCGCAGCACCGCGTTGATGCGGGCCAGCAGTTCGCGGGCGGAGAACGGCTTGGTCAGGTAGTCGTCGGCGCCCATCTCCAGGCCAATGATACGGTCGGTCTCGTCGTTGCGTGCGGTCAGCATCAGCACTGGCGTGTTGCGGTGCTTGCCGGCGCGCAGTTCGCGGCACAGCAGCAGGCCGTCATCGCCCGGCATCATGATGTCGAGGACGATCAGGTCGACGCTGTTGGCTTCGAGGAAGGCGCGCATCTGCCGACCATCAGCGACGATGCTTGTGCGCAGGCCGTTCTTTTTCAGGTAGTTACCGACCAGTTCGCGGATTTCGCGGTCGTCGTCGACGATCAGGATGTGATCGACATGTTCCATTGCTGGCGTCCTGTGCGAGGGGAGTGGGCGCAGTGTACCGAGCAAGCGGGGGCTTGCCTTCAGGCGTTTGTATTGCAGTGTATCTGGCCTCGGCGCTGATACAGCAGGAAGCACTTCACAGCTTCTGCGACACATGCGCAATACCTGGCGGGAGTGAAATGGCTCTCGACCGGGGAGCAATCCTCCCCACCTCTCGAAGATGCACAGGAGCGACACCATGAACGTGAAAACCTTTGCCAGCGCCAGCCTGTTCGCCGTGCTCAGCCTCGGCACCCTGGCCGCCCAGGCGTCTACCTTGCCGATGAGCGATGCCGGCGTCATGCAGTACCGCTACGGCGATCACCTGGATGTGAAGAAAGTATTGTCGGTGAAGGATGACCAGAGCAATGGCTGTGGCCTGGTCAACACCCGCATGGATTACCTGAATTCCAAGGGTCAGCCCGAAAGCGTCGAATACCGCACCTATGCCACGAGCGGTTGCCATGACAACTAACCGTCGCCGGCTATTGAAAGTGGGTGGCGTGGCCCTGGCGCTGGTCGGTCTGGGCCTGGCCGGTCATCTAATGGCCCGCGACAGCTACGGCGCCATGCCCGCGCTGGCGGGGGCCAACGCGTGGCTCAACTCGCCGCCGCTGGATGCCCCGGCGCTCAAGGGCAAGGTGGTGCTGGTGGACTTCTGGACCTGGGACTGCATCAACTGCCAGCGCAGCCTGCCGCATGTGAATGACTGGGCCCGGCGTTATGCCGACCAGGGGCTGGTGGTGGTGGGTGTGCATACGCCGGAGTACGACTATGAACGCGATGTCGGAGTGCTGAAAAGCAAAGTGGCCAGTCTGGGCATTGGGTATCCGGTGGCGGTGGACAACGATAAACAGGTGTGGAATGCCTGGGGCAATCAGTTCTGGCCCGCGCACTACTTTGTCGATCGCCAGGGGCAGGTGCGGCATGTGCACTTTGGCGAAGGCGATTATGACGGGCAGGAGCAGGTGATAAAGGCGTTGCTGGATGAAAAGGGGTGATGTCAGTGCCGGCCTCTTCGCGGGCAAGCCCGCTCCCACAGGCCTCACGCTGACCTCAAGTGCAGTGTAATGGCTGTGGGAGCGGGCTTGCCCGCGAAGAGGCCGGCACTGTCTCAGCTGAAGCTGGCGAAATGCGCCTGCATCCGCCCTGCATCCGCCTCGCGCCCACTGAACAATTCAAACGCTTTCACCGCCTGGAACACCGCCATGTTGCTGCCATCCAGCGTCTGGCAGCCCAAGGCCCGTGCGGCCCGCAGCAGTTCGGTCTGCAGCGGGAAGCAGATGATCTCTGCCACCCACAGCCGCGCATGCAGCAGTTCTACCGGCAGTGGCGTCCCGGGCAATTTGGCCATGCCGACCGGCGTGGTATTGACCAACCCGTCCGCCTCGACGAGCTCACCTGCCAAGTCCGTTCCGAGCACAGCGCGACCCGCGCCGAAATGGTCGTTGAGATTGTCGACCAGCGCCTGGGCACGCGCCGCATCCACTTCGAACAGCACCAGCCGCTCGATCCCTTCACCCAACAAAGCGTGGGCCACTGCCGAACCGGCACCACCCGCGCCCATCTGCACCACCCGGCGCCGAGCCACATCAGGCAGGCCACGGCGCAGGCCCTCGGCAAAGCCGAGGCAGTCGGTGTTATGGCCCACGCGCTTGCCGTCCTTGAGCACTACGGTGTTCACAGCGCCGATCCCTCTGGCCTCATCGGACAGTTCGTCAAGCAGTGGCAGGATCGCCTGCTTGAACGGGTAGGTGATATTGAGCCCGGTAAAGCCGGTGTGCTGGGCGGCGTCCAGTAACTGAGCCAAGGCGCTGTCGTCCAGTTGCAACTGATCGGCATCGATCAGGCGATAGAGGTAACGCAGGGCTTGGGCATCGCCTTCGTGTTCGTGCAGGGCAGGGGTGCGCGACAGCTGGATGCCGCGGCCAATCAGGCCGGCAAGAATGGCTGGCTGAGTCATGCGGCCTGCTCCCGGAACCGTTCAGCGAAGTGGCTCAGGGCCATGCGATAACCCTGGCTGCCCAGGCCGCAGATCACACCCACGGCGATCGACGAGACAAACGACAGGTGGCGGAACGGCTCGCGCTTGTGCACGTTGGACAGGTGGACTTCGATCACCGGCAGTTCGCAGGCCACCAACGCGTCGCGAATGGCAACCGAGGTGTGGGTCCAGGCACCTGGGTTAATGACGACACCGCTGCAGCGGCCACGGGCAGCGTGGATCCAGTCGATAAGTTCGCCTTCGTGGTTGGTCTGGCGGAATTCGATATCAAGGCCGAGCGCTTGCGCGGTGTCGGCGCAGCTCTGGGCGAGGTCGGCAAGGGTTTCGTGACCGTACTGGGTGGGCTCGCGGGTCCCCAGCATATTCAGGTTAGGGCCGTTGAGCACGAGGATAAGGGGCTTCATGGCGGGCATCGCTTTGTTGTTGTTGGATGCGCTTATGTTTGTACCACCTGGTTAGTTTCGTCAATTGGACAAGCCGCCGCATGCGGGATAGTGGGCGATTATCGAACTTGATTACAGAATTGTAATGTTGACGCCACCGCCTCGATATCCCGCCCTCCCTACAGTCCCTCGCCACCGCTTGCCGACGAGGACTTCCGAAGTGCCCACCCCCCGCAAGATCGTCATGCTCTGCCTGTTGCTGGCGGCCAGCGCCAGTGCCCAGGCTGAGCAGGGCCCAAGCCTGCCCGAAGCGCTCGCCGCTGCCTTTGCCAACAATCCCGAACTGGCGGCCGCCGGCCGCGAGATCGGCATTGCCGAGGGCGAGCGCCGCCAGGCCGGGCTGATCCCCAATCCTGAACTGTCCTGGGAAGTCGAGGACACTCGCCGCGACACCAGCACCACCACCGTCACCCTCAGTCAACCCTTGGAGTTGGGTGGCAAGCGCGCTGCCCGCATCGCCGTCGCGGGCGGTGGCCAGGTCATCGCCCAGCTCGAACTGGAGCGCCAACGCAATGCCTTGCGCGCCGATGTGGTTCAGGCTTTCCACGCCGCCCTGCGCGCGCAGACTGCAGTGGAACTGGCGCAGCAGTCGCAGGCGCTGACCGAGCGCGGCTTGCGCGTGGCACAAGGGCGCGTCAGCGCGGGCCAGTCGTCCCCGGTGGAGGCCACCCGCGCCCAGGTGCAACTGGCCCAGGCGCAAGCCGAAGTGCGTCGCGCCGAAACCCAGCAGGTGGTGGCTCACCAAACCTTGGCACGGTTGACCGGTAGCCCTTTGGCGACATTTGACCGACTGCCTTCTGGCGAGCTGTCACCAGGCGCGGCGCCCGCTACCGATGCCCTGCTCGACAAGATCGAACACACCGCCGACTGGCGTCTGGCAGCCGCCCAGATCGAGCGCGGCGAGGCCTCGTTGGGCTCGGAGAAAGCCCAGCGCATTCCCAACCTGACCGTCAGTGTCGGCAGCCAGTACAGCCGCGAGGACCGCGAACGGGTCAACGTGGTGGGCCTGTCCATGCCCCTTCCGCTGTTCGACCGCAACCAGGGCAACGTGCTGGTTGCGGCACGCCGCGCCGACCAGGCACGTGACCTGCGCAATGCCGTCGAATTGCGCCTGCGCAGCGAAACCCGCAGCGCCGTCAACCAATGGCGCACGGCAATGCAGGAGGTGGATGCCTATGACCGCGCCATCCTGCCGTCGGCGCAGCAGGCCGTAGATACCGCCACCCGTGGTTTCGAGATGGGCAAGTTCGCCTTCCTCGATGTCCTCGATGCCCAGCGCACGCTGATCGAGGCGCGCGGGCTTTACCTCGACGCACTGGCCACGGCGACCGATGCCCGCGCGCAAGTCGAGCGCCTCTACGGCGACCTTGACGGTTTGAACCCATTATCGAGCAGCAGGAGCACCCATGAATAATCCCCGCAAGTTAGCCCTCCTGGCTGCCGCCATCGCCGTGCTCGGCCTCGGCGGCTTGGCCTGGACCGGCAACCTTGGCCAGGCCAGCAGTGGTGAGGTGCATCACGACGAGCATGGTGAGGGCGGCCACAGCCACGGTGAAGCAGGCGGTGATGGGCACGAACAGGAAGAAGGCCAGTTGCACCTGACCGCTGACCAGATCAAGGCCGCCGGCATCCAGCTGGCCACCGCCGCGCCGCGCGAGCTGGGCACCGCCATCAGCTTCCCCGGAGAGATCCGGTTCGATGAAGACCGCACCGCGCACGTGGTGCCGCGCGTACCCGGTGTGGTCGAGGCGGTGCACGCCGACCTCGGCCAGGCGGTCAAGCGCGGCCAGGTTCTGGCGGTGATCGCCAGCCAGCAGATTTCCGACCTGCGCAGCGAGCAGCAGGCGGCCCAGCGCCGCCTCGAACTGGCGCGCCTGACCTTCCAGCGCGAGCAGCAGTTGTGGCAGGAACGCATCAGTGCCGAACAGGACTACCAGCAGGCCCGCCAGGCCCTGCAGGAGGCTGAAATCGCCTTGGCCAATGCCCGGCAGAAGGTCGCCGCGGTCGGCCCGGCTGGTGCGGGCAACCGTTACGAACTGCGGGCGCCGTTCGACGCGGTGGTGGTGGAAAAGCACCTGACGGTGGGCGAAGTGGTGAGTGAGACCAGCAATGCATTCACCCTCTCTGACCTGAGCCGGGTCTGGGCCACGTTCGCCGTGGCCCCGCGCGATCTGGCCAAGGTCACCACCGGGCGCAGCGTCACCGTCAGTGCTCCGGACCTGGATGCCGAGGTCGAGGGCAAGGTCAATTATGTCGGCAGCCTGCTGGGCGAGCAGAACCGCGCTGCCACCGTCCGCGCCACCCTGGCCAACCCCAACGGCGCCTGGCGCCCTGGGCTGTTCGTCAACATCGCGGTCAGTGTCGAGCACTTCAACGCCGCCGTGGTGGTGCCCGAAAGCGCCCTGCAGACCTGGGAAGACCAGACCGTGGTGTTCGCCCGTACCGAAGAAGGCTTCGAGGCACGCCCGGTGAAGGCGGGCCGGCGTGATGCGGGCCAGGTGGAAATTACCGAAGGCCTGGCCGCTGGAGCCCAAGTGGCTGCTGCTGGCAGCTTCGTCCTCAAATCGGAGCTCGGCAAGGGCTCCGCCGAGCACAGTCATTGATCACGGGGACGCTTGCATGTTCGAACGCCTGATCCAATTCGCCATCGAGCAGCGCCTGGTGGTGATGCTCGCCGTGGTGCTGATGGCCGCCGTGGGTGTCCACAGTTACCAGAAGCTGCCCATCGACGCAGTGCCCGACATCACCAACGTCCAGGTGCAGATCAACACCGCCGCCCCTGGTTACTCACCACTGGAAACCGAGCAGCGCATCACCTTCGCCATCGAAACGGCCATGGCTGGCCTGCCGGGACTAAAGCAGACCCGCTCGTTGTCGCGCTCGGGCCTGTCCCAGGTGACGGTAATCTTCGACGATGGCACTGATCTCTTCTTTGCCCGGCAACTGGTCAACGAACGTCTGCAGGTGGCCCGCGCGCAATTGCCCGACGGTATCGAGGCCGGCATGGGGCCGATCTCCACGGGCCTTGGCGAGATCTTCCTGTGGACGGTCGAAGCGCAGGAGGGCGCGCTCAAGGACGACGGCACGCCGTACACCGCCACCGACTTGCGGGTGATCCAGGACTGGATCATCAAGCCGCAGCTGCGCAATGTGCCGGGGGTGGCTGAAGTCAACAGCATCGGCGGCCACGCCAAGCAGTACCTCATTGCCCCTGAGCCCAAACGCCTGGCGGCCTACAAGCTTACCCTCAACGACCTGATCGCGGCCCTGGAACGCAACAACGCCAACGTCGGCGCGGGTTATGTCGAGCGCAACGGTGAGCAGCTGCTGATCCGCGCACCGGGGCAGTTGGCGTCGGCTGAGGATATCGCCAATATCGTCATCTCCAGCGCCGATGGTACGCCGATCCGCGTCAGCCATGTCGCCCAGGTCGGCTTGGGCCAAGAACTGCGCTCTGGCGCGGCCACCGATAACGGCCGCGAAGTGGTGCTGGGCACGGTGTTCATGCTGATCGGCGAAAACAGCCGCACGGTGTCCCAGGCCGTTGCGGCCAAGCTCGTCGAAATCAACCGCAACCTGCCCAAGGGTGTGGTCGCGGTGACGGTGTATGACCGTACCCATTTGGTCGAGAAGGCCATCGCCACGGTCAAGAAGAACCTGATCGAGGGCGCGATTCTGGTGATCGCCGTCCTGTTCCTGTTCCTGGGCAATATCCGCGCCGCGTTGATCACGGCCATGGTGATACCGCTGTCGATGCTGTTCACCTTCACCGGTATGTTCAGCAACAAAGTCAGTGCCAACCTCATGAGCCTCGGTGCGTTGGACTTCGGCATCATCGTCGACGGCGCCGTGGTGATCGTCGAGAACGCCATCCGCCGCCTGGCCCACGCCCAGCAGCGCCATGGCCGCATGCTGACCCGCGCCGAGCGCTTCCACGAGGTCTTCGCCGCCGCCCGCGAAGCTCGCCGGCCGTTGATCTATGGCCAATTGATCATCATGGTGGTGTACCTGCCGATCTTTGCCCTGACCGGGGTCGAGGGCAAGATGTTCCACCCCATGGCCTTTACTGTGGTGATGGCGTTGCTCGGTGCCATGATCCTCTCGGTGACCTTCGTGCCGGCGGCCATTGCGCTGTTCGTCACCGGCAAGGTCAAGGAGGAAGAGGGCGTGGTGATGCGCACCGCGCGCAAGCGCTATGCCCCGGTGCTGGCCTGGGTACTGCGCCGCCATAGGCTTGCCTTTGCAGGCGCAACGCTGCTGGTGCTGTTGTCGGCAGGTATGGCCAGCCGCATGGGCAGCGAGTTCATCCCCAGCCTCAGCGAGGGTGACTTTGCCTTGCAGGCCTTGCGCGTGCCGGGTACCAGCCTGTCGCAGTCGGTGGACATGCAGCAGCGCCTGGAGCGGGCGATCATCGCCAAGGTGCCCGAAGTGCAGCGGGTGTTCGCCCGCACTGGCACTGCCGAGATCGCCTCCGACCCGATGCCGCCGAACATCTCCGATGCCTACGTGATGCTGCACCCGCGCGAGCAATGGGCAGACCCGGACAAGCCGCGCGAGGCACTGATCGCCGAGGTGCAACGCGCCGCCGCCAGCGTGCCAGGCAGCAACTACGAGATGTCGCAGCCGATCCAGCTGCGCTTCAACGAGCTGATCTCCGGCGTGCGCAGCGACGTGGCGGTAAAGGTGTTCGGTGACGACATGGACGTGCTCAACCGCACCGCCGCGCAAATCGCCAGCAGCCTGCAGCAGGTGCCGGGCGCTTCGGAAGTGAAGGTCGAGCAGACCACTGGCCTGCCGGTGCTGACCATCGACATCGACCGCGACAAGGCCGCCCGCCATGGCCTGAACGTGGGCGATGTGCAGGACGCCATTGCCATTGCCGTGGGCGGGCGCACGGCAGGCACGCTGTACGAAGGCGATCGCCGCTTCGACATGGTGGTGCGCCTTGCCGAAACCTTGCGCACCGATGTCGATGGCTTGTCCAGTCTGCTGATTCCGGTGCCGGCGAACGCGGCAGGCGGCGCTGCCCAGATCGGGTTTATCCCCCTTTCGCAGGTCGCGACACTGAACCTGCAACTGGGGCCGAACCAAGTGAGCCGAGAAGACGGCAAACGCGTGGTGGTGGTCAGTGCCAACGTGCGCGGGCGTGACCTGGGCTCGTTCGTCAAAGAAGCCGAGCAGACCCTGCTGCAACAAGTGCAGGTGCCGCCAGGTTACTGGACCCGTTGGGGTGGCCAGTTCGAACAGCTGCAGTCGGCGGCCGAGCGCCTACAGGTGGTGGTGCCGGTGGCGTTGCTGCTGGTGATGGGCTTGCTGCTGATGATGTTCAACAACCTCAGGGATGGCCTGCTGGTATTCACCGGTATTCCCTTTGCCTTGACCGGTGGCGTGCTGGCGCTGTGGCTGCGGGACATTCCCTTGTCGATTTCGGCGGGGGTGGGCTTTATCGCGCTTTCCGGTGTTGCGGTGCTCAACGGGTTGGTGATGATTGCCTTCATCCGCAGCTTGCGCGAAGAAGGGCGCAGCCTGCGCGTGGCAGTTGAGGAAGGTGCGTTGACGCGATTGCGGCCGGTGCTGATGACCGCGTTAGTGGCATCGCTCGGGTTTATCCCGATGGCGCTGGCCACGGGTACCGGGGCTGAGGTGCAACGGCCGCTGGCCACCGTGGTGATTGGTGGGATTCTGTCATCGACGGCGCTGACCTTGCTGGTGTTGCCAGCGCTGTATCAGTGGGCGTATCGGCGGGAGGAGGCTGACGAAGGTTGAGAGTGTTTTTCTGGACTGCATAACCTGTGGGAGGGGCTTCAGCCGCGAAGCAAACGACGCGCTGGATGGCACCGGCTTAGCCGGTGTTCGCGGCTAAAGCCGCGCCCACAGCGGCCCAGAAAACTCAAACGGTGCTGCGTGCGGCCTGCTGCCCAGAATCCCCAGCTGGTTCTTCATGCAACGAAATCCGCGAAGTCTCCGGCAACGCCAACCCCCCGACCAACGCCACCAAGGCAATCACCACCAGGTAAAACGCCGGCGCCAGGCTGCTGCCGGTCTGTCCGATCAGCCAGGTCGCCACCAACGGCGCAGTACCGCCAAACAGGGTGTAGGCCACGTTGTAGGTAATCGCCGACGCTGTATAGCGCGTACGGGTCGGGAAACTCTCCGACAGCAGCGCCGCCGTCACCACCCCACTGCACAACGCCCCCACCGCCAACAGGATCACCCCCAACAGCGCGCCGGACATCGAGCCGGAACTGGCCAGCCAATAGGCCGGGAACACGCAGACCATCACCCAAAGGCAGGTAAACCCAATGGTCTTGCGCCGCCCGACCCGATCCGAAAACGCTCCGGCCAGCGGGCAACCGATGGCAGCGAACAGCAGCGCCACGGTGGTCACCAGCAGCGACTGCGCGCGGGTCAGGTTGCCGACCAGTTGCAGGTAGGTGGCGAAGTAGGTGGTGAACATGTAGAACGACAGCGCCGTGAGCGAGATGAACGCCCCCAGGTTGCGAATGGCCCGTCCATGGTTGCGCAGGGTGTCCTTGAGCGGTGAATGCTCATGCACCTTGCCCTGGGCGATGGCTTGACGGAACGCCGGTGTTTCTTCCATGCGCCAGCGCAGGTACAGCCCCACCAGGCCCAACGGCGCCGCGATCAGGAACGGGATGCGCCAGCCCCAGGCCGCCATCGCCTCGGCCGACAGGCTCGCTTCCAGGCCGTAGGCGATCACTGCCGCGCAGGCGAAGGCCGAGAAGGTCGAAACCGGCACGAAGCTGCCGTAGAAGGCACGCCTGTTGCGCGGCGCATGTTCCATCAGGTAGGCACAGGCTCCGGCATATTCTCCACCGGCCGAGAACCCCTGCAGGCAGCGCGCCAGGGTCAGCAGCGCCGGGGCGGCGAGGCCAATGCTGGCGTAGGTCGGCAGCAGGCCGATCAGCGTGGTGGAGCCGGCCATCAACAGGATGGTCAGCGACAGGATGCGTTTGCGCCCGAGCCGGTCACCCAGCGCGCCGAATACGATACCGCCCAGTGGCCGCAAGGCGAAGGCCACAGCGAACACTGCAAAGGTCTTTAGCAAGGCCACGCTAGGATCACCGCTGGCAAAGAACTGGCTGGCGATGAGAGTGGCGAGAAAACCGTAGACGGCAAAGTCGAACCATTCGACGAAGTTGCCGATGGCCGAGGCGGCGATGACCCGGCGCAGGGTGGCGGGAGATACCTCATAAGTTGCGGACATGTGGGAACGCTCCGGTTTCCAAAGGCAGCCTGGAGGAAAGTGAGGCGGTCGGGGCCGCATCATCGTTGTTGTTACCGGCAGTAGACCGGTGTGGGTGAGCGGATGCTTCGTCGAGGGCGACACTGAGATATCTGTTTTGACCACGTCGGCCGCTTCGCGGGCATACCCGCTCCCAGAGATAACGCCGTCGACCGAGGCAATGGATTAAAGTCTGGGTCTACCGTCTTTCGCAGGAGCCTATCCATGGCCCAGAACATCTACGACAACCCCGCCTTCTTCGCTGGCTACAGCCAGCTCCCCCGGCAGATGATGGGCCTTGACGGTGCGCCGGAGTGGCCGGCAATCCGCGCCATGCTTCCCGACCTGCGCGACAAACGTGTGGTCGACCTGGGCTGCGGCTTCGGTTGGGCCTCGCGCTGGATGCGTGAGCAGGGTGCCGCGTCGGTGCTGGCCCTGGACCTGTCGCAGAACATGATCGAACGTGCCCGCCGCGATACCTGCGACCCGGCCATCGAGTACCGCATCGCCGATCTCGACAGCCTGCAGTTGCCAGCCGCTGCCTATGATCTGGCCTATAGCGCACTTACCTTCCACTATGTCGAAGACTTCGCCCGTCTTGTCGCGACCCTGGCACAGTCATTGGCACCCGGCGGCCGCCTGGTATTTACTATCGAGCACCCGATCTATATGGCTGCTGCGCAACCGCAGTGGGCCAAGGACGCGCACGGCCGTCTGAGCTGGCCGGTCAATGGATACTCAGTGGAAGGCGAACGGCGCACCGACTGGTTCGCCAAAGGTGTGCTCAAACATCACCGCACCCTGGCTACCACGCTCAATACCTTGATCGAGGCGGGCCTGCAGATCAGCCGGGTCGATGAATTCGCGCCCACGCCCGAGCAGATCGCGGCGCTGCCGGCACTGGCTGAAGAGCTGGAGCGGCCGATGCTGCTGCTGGTATCAGCGCGACGCTGAACTGGGCGCGGTAGCGTCAACCTAAGCTCAGGGCCGGTGGACCCGCCACGGGGCGTAGTTCATTTCGCTGTAGCCCGTCGCCAGGCCCTGCGCATCGACATTGAAGCCGGGCAGCTTGCTCAGGTCCAGTGCCATGCAGCGGCTATTCAATTGCGCTTGCAGGTTGCCATCGAGTTTGAAGGCATCTTTGCGCAGTGGATGTGGGTACAACTGCACCAGGCAGCCTTCGACCTTGCCTTGGGCGTTGGCCTGGTAATACAGCGATGCGGTGCCGATGCTGGTCACCGGCTGATCGCGCAGCAGGTGCTGCCAGAAAAAGTCGCGTTGAGCATACGCCTTGCGTCGCAGGGTGTCGGGCGCCTGCTCTGCGCGCGGTAGCACGATGTACAGCGGCGCGAGCACTTCCACGGTGCCGTCTGCTTCGCGAACTGCGGCGGGCGCTACGGGATAGATGGTTTTCCAGCATTGCGCTTCAACCATGCGGGTCAGGGCATTGATGTCCGTTGCCATGACACCGGCCGGTAGCGCCATCTGGTATTTGACTGGCGCGCGCACGGCCTTGCAGCTGGTTGGAGCAGATTGCTGGTCCAGTTTGACTTCGAGCAGCACCGCACCGATCTGCTCGCCCGTATCGGCTGTTGCCATGCTGTGTATAAGCGTTCGTTGCATGTCGTTGATGAAGGTTTGACGCGCTTGTTCATCCTCCTTCGCAACGGGCGCTGACTGGCAGCCGGCCAGGGCGATGAAAGCAGTGGCAAAGAGAGCGGGGGACAGCGATTTGAACACGTCGACTTCCTTGATAAGCTGTAGCCGGGGCTTCATGTACCGGCAGTTGTGATGAGCGCAGATTATCACTGAATGTGGCTTGGGATTTGGACGGTTAAAGGGTAGGGAATTTCTGTCGACTGTGCCGGCCTCTTCGCGGGGCAAGCTCGCTCCCACAAGTTTGCGAGCAACTCGGTATCCGTGGGAGCGGGCTTGCCCGCGAAAGGGCCGGCACAGTCAGCGATCAGAAGCGCATATCCACCGCTACCTCAAACGTCCTCGGCGCACCCATGTAGTACTGCAACCCATACGCCTGCTTGGCGTACACCTCGTCCGTCAGGTTGCGTACCCGCCCGGTGACTGTGGTGTGTTTGTCCAGTCGGTAGCGAGCGAAGGCGCCGAACAGGGCATAGGCCGGCGCCTTCAGTGTGTTGGCGTTATCCGCATACACCGACCCCACATAACGCCCGTCCACCCCCGCCGACCACGCCGGAGTAAAGCTGTAGGTCAGCCACAGGTTAGCGACATTGGCCGGCACATTAACCGGTGCATTGCCCTTACGCGACACCGATACGCCGTTGACCGCCTCATTGAACTCATCGTACTCGGCATCGACATAGGCATAGTTGGCCTCGGCCAACAGCTTAGAGGTGACCTGCATGCGCCCCGATAGCTCGATGCCGCGCGAGGTCTGCTGGCCGGCTTGCACCGTCAGGTTGGGGTTGTTCGAATCGCGCACGGCAAAGTCCTTGCGCACGATCTGGTACAGCGCCACGGTCGCTGCGCCGCGACCTTCGAGGAAGTCGAACTTGCTGCCGACTTCCCATTGCTCGCCTTTGGACAGGTCGAAGAGGCCAACGTTGGAGTAGGTCGCCGCGGCCAGCGAGCCGGCGGGCAAGTCGGCGGAGCTGCTGTATTGCGCGTAGAGGCTGGCTGACGAAGTCAACTCATAGGTCAGGCCGATGCGCCCCGACAGCGGTTCCCAGCGCCGTTGGAAATAGGCGGGGGAGGTGGGCGTGACGGCGCCGTAGTTGGTGACCTGCATGTCCAGGTAGTCGTAACGTAATGCCGTCAGAAGGGCCAGTCGATCGGTAAGCTGCAGACGGTTTTCGGCGAACACGGCGCGGTTGGTCACCTCATGGCGGCGCTGCTTGGTCAGGCCGGCGTTCACGCCCGGAATGTCGTCGAAGCTGCCGGGATCGAAGTGGTCAGGGTCGACCACATCGTTCCAGCTGCCCGAAGTCGGGTACAACGTCTGGCGCATGCGCGAATTGTCCAGGCCCAGCGACCACTGGCTGGCCAGGCCGAACAGCCGGTTGTCGTGGCGCAGTTCGATGCGGTCGCCCAGTACGTTCTGGTCGTGACGTTGCAGGTAGGGGCTGGCGCGCAGCACCTTGCCGTCGCTGGTGTAGCTGTAGCGCTCGACGTTGCGGTAATCGCGCTGAGCGTTGTAGTGGTAGAGGGTGTTCTGCACGCTGGTGCTGTCGCTGATCTGGTAGTCGAGGATCGAGCGCAACCAGCGCACGCGCTGCTCGTATCGACCGTCGGCGACGTTGTAGTTTTCGAAGCGGCGGCTGTTGTCGATCTTCATGGTGCTGCGCCCAGGCAGGATCGGCGAGCCCCAGTAGGGGCTGTCCTCGGTGTCTTCCTGGTACTCCAACGCCAGGGTGTGGGTGAAGCCTGGCGCCAGGTCGCTCAGCAGCGAGAACGCCAGGCTGTCGGTTTGGCGTTCATTGCGGTCGATGTAGCCGTTGCCCCGGCCGTGGCTGTAATCCAGGCGCATGAAGTGGCGAGCGTCGGCCGGATTACTGGCCAGGGCCTGGTTGATGCCGAAGGCCACTTCCGAATCGTCGAAGCTGCCATAGCGGATGCGCCCGTCGAGGATTTGCTGATCGCGGCTGGCGAGCTTGGTGATGTAGTTGATCGAGCCACCGACCGCGCCTGCGCCATGCAGGAACGAGGACGGCCCGCCAATCAGCTCGACCCGGTCCAGCACCCAGGCGTCGATCGGCCGGGTAGCGCTGCTGTAGCCAAGGTTGATGCCGTTGTATAGCTGGGTCACCTGGTTCTGGGTGAAGCCGCGGTAGCTGACGAAACCGCCATAGCCGGGGTTGGCCGAGGCGTTCACGCCGGTCATGGCGTTGATCACGTCCTGGCTGTCCTTGGCACCGCGTTCCTCGATGACGCGGCGGTCGGAAACGCTCACCGACGCGGGTGTTTCGCGGGCGGTCAGGCCCAAGCGCGAGCCGGTGCGGATCGGCTCGTCCAGCTGCACGCCAGAAGGCGCCTCGCGCTGGCCGTCGATGGTGGTGGCGGTGAGTTCAACGGCGGTGTCGTCCGCCCAGGCGTAAGTGCAGGCGCTCATCAGGAGCACCAGAGAGGTATTGCGGAGCATGTTGTTATGTCTTCCACGCAAAGGTCATGGCTGACCACGCGCACGCAGGCAGGCGCGCCGGGTCAGGCGAAATGATCGGCAGCTGCGGGGAAGGCGACGGGGGAGGCGCGGGGGTTGAGGGCAGGGCGTTGATAACGTGGGGGCGGTTGCGCCCAGCTGCGCACGACGATCGGTGAGGTGGCAATGGTGTTCGAGGTAGCGAAGGACCAGCCGCCGCTGCTGAGCGGCACCGCCAGGCCGAACGATGAACACACTGGGCAGTCGAGCTGGGCCATGTGCTGGTCGCCGCCGGCGCCATCCAGGTCGATGGCCACACCGTGCTCACTGTTGATCGAGCAAAAACCACCTTCCAAGCCGGCCAGGCGCAGGCCGCCCATCTGGCCATGATGCAAACCGCACAGCAACAGGCTGAACAGGACGCTGGCATAGAGCGTCCAGGCAGTCAGCGAGCGAGTGTGCCGGGTGATTTTCATGCCGGCGAATCTATCACCCGGATGAACGGTAGGGTAGTCGCGCTCGGCCTACGTGCAGCGCGACAGGTTGTCGCAGGTCAGGCGGCGCGTTCCAGCGCATCCAGCAGGTTGACGAACTCCAGGGCCAGTTTGTGCTTTGGCGCCAGGTGCACCAAGGGCACCGACGCCTGGTGCGATTCGCGCATCTTGATCGAGCTGCTCAGGTACACCGGCAGCACCGGCATGCCCTCGGCGCGCAACTGATCGACCAGGGTCTGGTGCAACGCAGTGCGTCCGGCGAACTGGTTCACCACTACACCTTCCACCTGCAGCGCCGGGTTATGGTCCTGGCGCAGCTCCTCGACCTCGGCCATCACACAGTGCAGCGCCTGGCGCGAGAAGCTGTCGCAGTCGTACGGGATCAGCAGGCGTTGCGCGGCCACCAGTGCGCTGAAAGTGTAGAAATTGAGCGCAGGCGGGGTATCGATATAGATCCGCTCGTAGTCCTCGCCCAGCTCCACCAGCAGCTTGCGCAGCTTGTTGATCTTGAACTTGCTCTCCAGCTTGCTCTGCAGGTCGCTGAGGTCGGGGCTGGCGGTGATCAGGTGCAGGTTGCTGTAGCGGGTTTCGGTGATGGCCACGCGGTGCTTCTTGCCCGAGGCGGTAACCGGCGACAAGGTCTGGCGGAAGAAATCGGCGATGCCGGCGGGGATGGCGTCGTGGGTCAGGCCGGTGAGGTAGTAGGTGGCATTGGCCTGGGGATCGAGGTCGACCAGCAGCGTGCGATAGCCCTCGGCGGCACTGGCTGCGGCCAGGTTGCACGCGATGCTCGATTTGCCGACGCCACCTTTCTGATTGAAAACCACACGACGCATGAGACGCTCATCCATGAAGAAGGGAAATGTCAGGTTGGGGTCAATCCTATGACCGAAAGACGACAGTTTTATGACAAGGCTTGTTACAAACTGCTTTCTAGCCCTCTAGCACGGCTATTTGATGTAGCGCTCGTAAAAATTTAGCGTGGCGAGGTTCTTGTCCTTGGCCTCGAACATGATGTCGAAGCGGTCGCTGAACTGTAGCGCATAGCGGTTGGTCCAGTCGTTCCACATCTGTGCGCTGTGCGCGTACAGGTCGCGCTTGTTCACTTTTTCCAGCAGGGCGGGGATGGTCAGCTTGGCTTCGGCATCGAAACCCAGGGTCTGAAGATGCTCAGGGGGCTGCGAGTAATGCATGGTCGGGCGTACATCGCGCCAACTGTCGATGACCCTGTCGACGCGAGGGTCGTTCGGATCAATGTAGTCGCTTTCGTGGATCCAGCAATGGTGGATATCCAGCACTACCGGCGCCAGGTCTGCCAACGACAGGCAGTCATCGACGCCGTAGGTCTTTTCGTCGTTTTCGAACGTGATCACATTGCGCGCCACTTGCGAAAGCCTTGGCCACACGTGGCGAATGCCTGGCGCGCCCAGGCGCCCGGCGATGTGGATATTGCACTTGAAGTCCTGGAAGCGTTGGCCGAACCCCATCATGCGGATCATGTCGGCGTGGTACTCGAACTCGGCCAGGCTGTTTTCCACCACGTCAGGACGGTCTGAACCGAGCACGCAGTACTGACCGGGATGCATGGACAGGCGGATGTCCGTGTTGCGGGCGAAATCACCTATGGCCGAAAAGCCTTTGATCATCAGCGCCTGGAATTCGCTGTCTTGGTAGACAGGCGCAACGCTGGGGTGGCTGTACAGCGGCAGCAGGTCGCTGCTCAGGCGCACCATGCGCAGCATGGCGGGAAGCTCGGCAACATACCCCAGCAGACGTAACTGGGCATCGAGGTTGTGCTGTACCAACTCGAAGAGCTTGGCGCGGGCCGCTTCCGAGCTTGCCCCGGACAACCAGCGCAGCGTCGTGGTACGCGGGTTGAACGTACGCTCGATGGTTTCCAGCGCCTTGATCGACAGGCTGCGGTGCGGGTGGCGGTACATGCAGGCAAAGCCCAGGCGGGGCATGGTGGTCTCCGGGAGCGGGTATGAGCGTTGGACTGCGCATGCAACCGAACGATCAATCAAACGTCAGGATCCGGCGCTTTCCAGTACGTTCAGCTCGTCTTCCACCTGTTGCAGACGTTGCTTGGCCAACGCCTGGGCCTTTTCATCGCGCGCGGTCTCGCGCATCAGCCGGGTGAGTTTTTCACTCAAGCGTTGCCCGTCTTCGGTCTCTTCCAGTGCCTTGGCCTTGGCCGGGTCGCGGGTGACCTCGACGATGGTGGCGAACTCGGTGTCGCTGAAGTTCTTCTCGCTATAGAGCTTGAACAGGTCCTGGCGCTGGTCCTCGACCGTGAGGTGCTTGCGCAGGACGCCACGGATGGTGTCTTCGGCCAGTTGTGGGTGAGTGCGGGTGAGCAGCGATGCCATGCGTTCGATGTTGTGCTCGTAGGCTTCCTGCAACGGCAGGTTGGCCAGGATCTGCTCTTCGCGGCTGGGCTTCTGGTCGCAGGCGGTGAGGGCGGCGGTGAACAGCAGGGGCAGCAGCAACTTCGGGATGCGGGGCATGGGGTGGCCTTGGGCGCGCGATTCAGGTGGGGATTATAGCGAGGTCGGGCCGATGCCCGCGAGCCATACCAGCACTAAGAAATGTGCTGTAGGGTAGGGGCACCTTTGCCTACGCCATGCTGACAGCCCCATGCCGAACTGGATCATCCAATCGCCCCGCCGTGAGGCCGTGGCCGAAGTCGTAGACTTCGTCGACAGCGCCCGCCGTGCGCTTTTCCCCTTGCTCGCCAACTCGCCGTTGCCCAAAGACCTGAGCCATTTCGAGGCAACCTATCTGGATGGCGAAGGGCACTTTCTCGAAGCCCGTGATCAAGGCCGATTAGTCGCTGCCATCGGTTACCTGCCGTACGACCATCGCTTTTGCCAACTCGATTACCACGGCAAGCGTGTAGTCGAAATCGTGCGCCTGTTCGTGCTTCCCGAATACCGCCGCCACGGCTTGGCCGCTGCACTGTTTGCAGCGTTGCGTGAACATGCCGTGGGGGCCGGCACCGAATGCCTGTACCTACACACGCACCCTTTTCTGCCTGGGGCGATCCGGTTTTGGGAACGGCAGGGGTTCGTGGTGACCGATATTGAAGATGATCCTGTGTGGCGCACTACGCACATGGAGCAGTGGCCGGTGGCGTAGGAATTTTCCAGTTGTTCAGCCGCTAGCCTGGACACCCTGTTCATTTCCAACAGCCGACCATTTCCTTACCTTCGGGTCTTTGGCGATGACGAAGAAGGAATCCACATGGCCCATCTTGCACTGTACAAACTGCAACTGCTCGATGAGTTCGAGTGCCGAACCGACAGCTGGAGCTTCGGCGATTTTGAACGGCGATTAAGCGAGTTATGGCCCAAGTCGTCCTACCACGATGCCAAGGGCATCATCAATGCGGCGCACCACGAGCGCAAGTGGCCGAGGACGGTGAAGCGGTATCTGCTGACCAACTATCAGGAGCATAGGAATGTCAGTTCGGAATTCAACGATACCTTTGCTGATGTGGTGGCGGCGATGAGTGATCAGGAACGGCGGGAGTGGGGGGTGGCTTAGTACTTAAGTGCCTGGCCTGAATTGAGCTGTAGGAGCGGCTTCAGCCGCGAAGCTGGCGACACGGTGGATGGCACCGGCTTCGCCGGTGTTCGCGGCTGAAGCCGCTCCCACAGGTTTTATTTAGCTTCAAAAACCGCCCGTCAACGGCCACTCCACCGCCAACCGGATCTGATCCCCATCCAGCTCCGCCTGCGCCGTATCCCCGCGATGCACGTTATGCCTGATCGAGAACGTGGTCCCCTTGGCCTTGCCGCTCTGCACCACATACCGCGCCTCAAGGTCCCGCTCCCAATGCTTGCCATCCTTGCCATACCCCAGGTACGCATACCCACCAGTGGGGTCCACATGCGTCCCATCAATATCGAACCCGCGCACATACAACGCCGTCAGGTTCAGCCCCGGCACGCCATACGCGCCCATGTTCAAGTCATACCGCGCCTGCCAGGACTTCTCGTTCGGCGCATTGAAGTCGGACATCTGCACGGCGTTGGCAATAAAGATCGCGCCACGCGTCACGTAGTCGAACGGGGTGTTGCCATCCACCTGCTGCCAGCCGAGGCTGAAACTGTGCGGGCCTTGGCTGTAACGCGATACCAGGCTCCAGGTGGTGTTGTCGATACGCCCGGACAGGGCCTTGCCAGTGTCGGTGGTGCGGTACAGGTTGAGGTCCAGGCTCAGGCTGCGGCGGTCGTCCAGGGCGTGGGTGATCGTGCTGCCGAGGTAGTGCTGGTTCCAGGTGTCCTCGTAGCGGGAGGAGTACAGGCTGCCACTGAAGGCGGCGCTGGGGTTCCACACCACGCCGGCGAGGTCGAAGGTGGTGCCCTGGCGGCCGTTGGAGTAGTTCACCACGAAGCCCTGGTCGTGGCTCGACGCGTTGCGGTCTGTGCTTTCGTTGAAGTGCCCGGCCACCAGCTTGACCTTGTCGATTTCGTTGCTGGTGAGGAAGAACCCCGTCGCTGTTTCAGGTAGCAGGCGGCTATCGGACGAACTGAACACCGGTGTTTTTACCCGCTGTTCACCATAAGACAGCACGGTGTTGGACAGGCGCAGCTTCAACGCCGCGCCACCGCGGCTGTATTCGTTCTTCGGATGACCGTCGTTATCCACCCCGAGCAAACGGGCCTTGCCGGCACGACCGCCACCACTGTCGAGCTGTACGCCAAGATAGGCGTGGGCATCCACGCCCACTCCGATCGGCCCCTGGGTGAAGCCGGACTGGAAAGTACCCATCAGGCCGTAGGCCCATTCCTCCGCCAGGCCATTGCGTTCGCTGCGCGGTTTGTAGGCATTGCGCGCAGCGCTGTTGCGCCCACCGTGTTTGTAGTCACGTTGGTCGAACACCGTGCGGTTGAGGATGCTCCAGGTGCTGTCTTCGAGCAGGCCATTGCTTTGCGACTGCGCCGACTCGGCCATCGCCAAGGGGGCGAGGCTCAGCAGCGGCAGGGCCAGCAGCAGACGACTCATTGCCCGGCCTCCAGTTGCTGCAGTTGCGCCGCGAAGCGCGCTTGCGCCCGTGCCGGCAACGCTGAAGGTAGTGCGGTCGAACCGGTTTCGCCCACCTGGATCAGCATCACCATGCCCATCGCCAGGTGCGGAATGCACTGGATGCCGTACAGCCCTGGCACCGTGAAGGTGTGCTCGTACGGCTGGTTCAGTTTGCTCTTGAACACCTCGGCGCCGTTTGGCAGCAACCCAGGCACGCTGGCCGCGTTGTGGCCGCTCTGGGTCGGCACGAAGCGCACGGTATCGCCCGCTGCGATGCGCAAGTGATCCGGTTCGTAGACCATGGCGCCCGCCGTGCCGCGGTTGAGCATCTTCACTTCATGCACTTCGGCCAGGGCGGCAAAGGGCAGCAGGGCGCTGGCGAGCAGCAGGGCGGTGGAGCGCAACAGCATGACGGGAACTTCCTGGTTCAAGGGGCGCGAAAGCGCAGGATGCGCGCGCCGTCGAAGGGGTCGGTGAGGTAGCGGGCGTGCACGCCGAAGGTGCTCAGCAGGCGTTCGGGAGTGAGGACTTCCAGCGGCTTGCCGAGCGCAACCAGGCGGCCTTGATCGAGCACCGCCACGCGGTCGCAGGTGAGCGCCTGGTTCAGGTCGTGCAAGGCCACCAGGGTGGTCACCGGCAGCGCCTGCACCTGCTGCAGCAGGCTCAGCTGGTGCTGGATATCGAGGTGGTTGGTCGGCTCGTCCAGCAGCAGCACTTGTGGGCGCTGGGCCAAGGCACGGGCGATGTGTACGCGTTGGCGTTCACCGCCGGACAGCGAACCCCAGATGCGCGTGCGCAGGTGCGCGGCATCGAGGTCGGCCAGGGCCTGCTCGACGATGGCGTGGTCGTCTTTGGAAAACGGTGCCAGGGCCGACAACCACGGCGTGCGGCCGAGGGCTACGGCGTCGAATACGCTGATCGCGTCGAGGGTGTCGGCCTGTTGTTCGACCAATGCCAAGGCTTGGGCGATACGTCGGCGTGGCAGGCGTGCGAGAGGTTCGCCGAGCAGCTGCACGTTGCCGCTATGCGGCGTGCGCAACCCGGCCAGAAGTTTCAGCAGCGAGGATTTGCCCGAGCCGTTAGGCCCGACGATGCCGAGGGTTTCGCCTGTGATGACCATCAGGTCGATACCGCGCAGCACAGGGTTGCCCGACAGTTGCAGGCTTAGCCCCTGGCAGGCCAGCGGGGCAACGTGCAGGGTTGTCATGGCTGTCATGCGCGCCCCCTGCGGCTAACCAGAATTAGCGCGAACACGGGGGCGCCGATCAATGCCGTGACGACACCGACGGGAATCACCTGCCCGGGGATCAGCGTGCGCGACAGCATGTCGGCAGCGATCAGGAACAACGCACCGCCCAGGGCACTGGCCGGCAGCAGGCGGCTATGGGCGGGCCCCAACAACAGACGCAAGGCATGTGGAATGACCAGCCCGACGAAACCAATGGCGCCGACGATGGACACCATCACCGCCGTCACCAACGCCGCACAGCTGATCAGCAGCAACTGGCTGCGGCGCACCGGGATGCCCAACGATGCCGCCGAATCGGCGCCGAAGGTGAAGGCGTCCAGCGTACGGCGGTGCCACAGGCACACCGCCAGCCCGAACAGCGCCACCGCCACTGCCAGCCACACCGACGGCCAACGCACGCCGCTGAGGTTGCCCAGCAGCCAGAACAGAATGCCGCGCGCCTGCTCGGCGGTGGCCGACTTGGTGATGAGGAAGGCGGTCAGGGCGTTGAACAGTTGCGAACCGGCGATGCCTGCCAGGATTACCTGGGCGTTGTTGCTGCTCGGGCCGGCCGCGCGGGCCAGCACCAGCACCAGACCGAAAGCCGCCAGGGCACCGACGAAGGCGCCGCCAGACATGCTCAACGCCGCGCTACCCAAGCCCAGCAGGCCGACCAGCACGGCGCCGGTCGAGGCCCCGGCCGAGAGGCCCAGCAAGTAAGGTTCCGCCAGTGGATTGCGCAGCAGCGCCTGCAGGATCACCCCGCAGGTCGCCAGCCCCGCGCCGCAGGCCGCGGCGACCAAGGTGCGGGTCAGGCGGTAGTTCCAGATGATGCCAGCGTCGATCGGGTCGACCGGGTAACCGGCCTGCCAAAGGTGATTGGCCAGTACCTGGAAAACCACGCGCAGCGACACCGTGGTTTCGCCAATCGCGGTGCCTGCCAGCAAGGCGGCGAGCAGGGCGACCAGGGCCAGGGCGGTGCAGGGCAGCAGTCGCTTCATCACTGGGCCGCTTTACCGCTGGCGAAGGCCGTCGACAGGGTCTGCAGGCCACGGAACAGGCGGATGCCGGCCTGCATGGCGTCGGCGTCGAGGATGATGATGCGGTTGTTCTTCACCGCATCCATGTGCTGGGTGACCGGGTCGCTGTGGAGGAATTCGAGCTTCTTCTGGTAGTCGTCGGCCGGGAAGCGGCGGCGGTCCATGCGGGCGATGATCAGCCAGGTCGGGTTGGCCTTGGCGAGGGTTTCCCAACCCACGGTCGGCCATTCTTCGGTGGACTTGACCACATTGCGCACGCCCAGGGTACGCAGCATGAAGTCGGCGACACCCTGCTGGCCGGCGACGTAGGGGTCGATGTCCAGGTCGGCGCTGGAGAACCAGAACAGCGCTGAGGTATTGCTCAGGTCCTTGCCGGCCAATTGCTGCTTGGCAGCGTCCAGGCGGGCTTCGAGATCGGCGTTCAGCGCGGCGCCACGGTCCTGTACGTCGAAGATTTCAGCCAGCTGGCTGACGCTTTTATAGATGCTGTCGACCTGGAAGGCCTGCAGGCGCGTGCCGTCGGCACCGACCAGGTTGTCCTTGCCTTCGCAATCCGAGGGCAGCAGGTAGGTGGGGATCTTCAGTTCGGTGAATTGTTCGCGGGTCGCAACCACGCCCTGGGCGCCGACCATCCATTCGAACTGCACGGCCACCAACTGCGGACGCTTGCCGACCACCGCTTCGAAGCTTGGGTCGTTGTCGGCCAGGCGCGGCACCTTGTCGTTCAGTGCCTTGTACTCGGGCAGCACGTTGTTGAACCACAATGACGTGCCGGCCAGCTTTTCGCCCAGGCCCAACGCATAGAGCATCTCGGTACCGGCCTGGCCGATGGTCACCGCACGCTCGGGGGCGTGGGCGAAGGTTTGCGGCGCGCCGCAGTTGTCCACGGTCAGCGGGTAGTGGGTGGCGGCGGCCTGGGCCACACCGGTGAGGCTCAGGCCGGCGAGCAAGGTGAAGAAACGAGGCAGCATGCGGGGCGATCTCCTATCGGACAGTTCACGGAAGAACGCACGGACAGGCATCGCCGAGCCCCTGCAGGGCGCAGGGGCAACACTGATGGCCAATCCCGGACACCCCGCCGGTTGGTGAATGTTGGCCGGCAGGTCTCCTGACTGGTGCGTCGTCGTCCGGCTCCAGCCTTCCCGGATCAGTCATCCAGTGGCATCGATGGAGCGAACTCGGCACTTACAGTTGCGGGGGCAGTTCCCTTTGGCGCGCCTGGGCGGCCTGGGATTCCCTATTATTTCCGTGGTGGAAACCGGCGGCCCGCATGGTAGACCATCAGGCGCCGGGTGAAAACGCTAAATCAGAAGTACTTGAGCCAGGTAATGTCGCGACGGCGCGCCTTGAGCCGGGCGAACCATTGCACCGGCAGGTACAGCGCCAGCGCCAGCAGCACCGCGCTCAGCCATACCGCGCCGATACCATCGAAGCCGAAGTAGTCACCGTGATTCAGACCGAACAGGGCGACGCTGGCCAGGTACAGCAGTTTCAGTACGTACAGGTGCAGCAGGTAGAAGAACATCGGCGCCGCGCCAAACACCGCCAGGGCGCTGATCCAGCGTGCCTGCCCGGCGCGTTCGAAGGCCCGCAGCAACAGCAGGCCGCAGCTCAGGGTCAGGGTAAGGAACAGCAGTGAAGGCGGGTATTTGGTGATGTTGAAGAAGCTCATCAGCGTCTGCGTGAAGGTTGGGTAGCCGCTCCACGGCGCCTCGCCATAGCCGTTGAGCATGCGCAGTACGACGAAGCCCAGCAGGGCGATCACGCCCCCCAGCAGCAGTCGATTCTGGCGTTTCTGCGCATCTGTGCCGCGGGCAAACCATGGGCCAAGGCCATAGCCCAGGGCAATGACGCCGATCCAAGGCAATACCGGGTAGGAAGTACGCAGGCGCAGGCTATCGGAAAACTCCAGCCAGCCACGGTCATGCAGGATCGCCCACGGCACATGCATGGCCGACTCCACGCCGAAGTGCAGGCCATCGAGCAAATTGTGGCCAGCGATGATCGCGGCACCAACGGCCAGCAGGGCAGGGCGTGGCAACCACACCAGCAGTGACAGGGCGATCATGCTCACGCCGATGGCCCAGATCACTTGCAGGTAGATCACGCTGGGCGGCAGCTGGAAGGTCCAGGCGAAATTGACCAGGGTGAACTCCAGCACCACCAGGAACAGGCCGCGCTTGAACAGGAACGCCGAGACATCGCTGCGGCCCTGGTACTTCTCGCCGTACAGCCAGGCCGACAGGCCGGTCAGCAGCACGAACACCGGTGCGCACAGGTGGGCCAGGGTGCGGCTGGCGAACAGTGTCGGGTCGGTGGCGTCGATGGTCATCGGGTCGCTGACCTGGCGGTGCAGGAAGAACGTCTCGCGAACGTGATCGAGCAGCATGAACAGGATCACCAGGCCGCGCAAGGCGTCGATGCTCTGCAGGCGCTGGGTGAGCAGGGTGGGGGTGGCGGCGGCGCTTGTCATGGAAGAGGGTCGCAGGCAGGAATGAATGTCAAATGAAACGTTATCTTATAACTATTTCATTTGAGTATGAAAGTTGTTTTTGTGTTGTTCATATTGGCCCTTTCGCGGGCAAGCCCGCTCCCACAGGATCTCCACTGTCTCGCGTTCAGTGATGAACCTGTGGGAGCGGGCTTGCCCGCGAAGAGGCCGGTAAAGGCAACCTACATCAGAAGCTGTAATCCACCGTCGCAAAATAGGACCGCGGCACGCCCATGATCCACTGCGTACCGCTGAAGGCCGACGCCACATACTCCCGGTCAAACAGGTTGTTCACCTGCAACCCCATGCGCACATCCGGCAATACCTGCCAACCGATACTGGCATCGACTACGGTATACCCCGGCGCACGCTGGGTGTTGGCGGTGTTGGCATAACGCTCGTCCACATAGCGCGCGCCAATGCCAGCCTCGACCTGCTGGCCGAAGCCCTTGCTCAGCCACAGGTTGGCTGTACGCCGTGGCACGTTGGCTGGGCGGTTGCCGGCGCGGTCCTGGGGCACGCCGCCGACCAACTCGTCGAAGTCGTCATACTTGGCACGCACCAGCGAAGCATTGGCTGAGACCTGCCACTGTTGCGGCAAGGCCAGTTCCAGAGTCGCCTCCAGGCCATCGGAAGTCTGCTGTCCAGCCTGCTGTTTCTCGTGGGTCAGCGGGTCGTCCACCAGCAGCTTCTTCTTGACGATATGGAAGGCGGCCAGCGTCCACTCGCCGCGACCGTCCCAGAAGCGCTGCTTGAGGCCCAGCTCAGTCTGCTTCGACTCGGTCAGGTCGTAGTTCATCTGCGTCGGGCTGAGGCTGACCAGGTTGTTCACCCCGTCCTCGCTGGTGGAATACTGGCCGTACAGCGACAGGTTGTCGGTGGCTGCGAACACCAGCCCGGCGCGCCAGTTGCCGCCGTTCAGGCTGCGGTCGCTGCGGGTGTCGTTGATGAGGTTGTCGCGGTCGATGTGGTTCTGGTCGCGCCGCACGCCGGTCACCAGCGACAGGCGTTCGGTCAGCTGCAGGCGGTTTTCGGCGAACAGGGCGAAGGTGTGGGTAGTGGACAGGGTTTGCGGGCGTGTCGGCGAGTCGCTGTGGAAATACCCGGGTGCCGGCTGCCACGGGTCGATGTAGTCGCCGCCAACATCGTTGTATGGCGAGTTGCTGTCGACGTTGAAACGCACCTTGTTGTACTCGGCGCCGACCACGGTCTTGCTCGCCAGGCCGAACAGCGAATGGTCGAAGGTGAAGGTCTGGCGGTCGCCGATCTGCTCCTGGTTGTGCTTGATTTCCAGGTAACTCTGGCGCAGCAGCTGCTCGCGGTCGGCGTCCCAGCTGTAGTCCTCGGCGTTGCGCCAGTGACGGCGGCTCTTGATGTAGTAGAGCTGGTTGCTGGTGCTGAGTTGGTCGTTGATCGTCCAGTCGGTGGTGAAGCGGGTCCACTCGTCATGGTAGCGCTGCACATCGTTTTGAATGTTGTAGTTCTTCTTGCGCAGGCTGCTGCGGTAATGGCCATCGATCAGTGGCGTGCCATAGTAATTGGCCGGCTCGGCATCGCCGCGCTCGTGGGCCAGGGTGAAGCTGAGGTCGTCGCTGGCGTCGAAACGCAGTGCGGCGCTCAGGGCCAGGCTGCGCGAGTCGGTGCGGTCGACCCAGCCGTTGCCGGCCTGCTGGTTGAGGGTGAGGCGATAGCTCAGGCGTTCGCTGAGGCTGCCGCCGCTGTCCAGGCCCAGTTGCTGGCGGTCCCAGGAGCCGTAGCCCAGGCGCAGGTGGTTGCGGATGTCGCCGCTGAAGGGCTTTTTCGGGATCACGTTGATCACCGCACCGGTGGCGCCTTCGCCATACAGCACCGAAGCCGGGCCGCGGATCACATCGATGCGCTCGACCATCCACGGGTCGACCGGGAAGGTCTGGGTGCCGGCACCGGTATACAGGCGCGCGCCGTCGAACAGCGTCATCACCGAGCCATGCCCGGTAAAACCGCGTGCCGAAAGGCCGGTGCCGCCATCGCCGGGGCTGCCGACGAAGGTGATGCCCGGCGAGCGGGTCACGGCGTCCTGCACGGTGAGGTTGTTGCGTTGCTGGATCTGCTCGGCAGTGATCGTGCTGGTGCTGGCCGGTGTCTCCAGGGCACTGAGGTTCAGCCGTGAGCCGGCCTGGGTCGGCGTGGCAAGGTCGACCTGGTGTGCATCGAGGGTGTCGGTGATGGCCGTGGAAGGCAGCGCCAGCACGGTGTTGTCATGGTCATCGGCCAGGGCTGGCAGGGCGACGGCCAGGCAGGCCGCCAGGGGGTGGAGCTTGAGGGAACGGGACATGTCTTTCCACTAACAGCAGGAATGAATGGATCCCGGTGGAAAACACGCAAAGGCACAACCACGCACGCAGGCGCGCACGCGGATACCGGCCTGCGCCCGCCCACCGCGGGTTGCCAAGTGAAGCTTCAGGCCGGTCTCCGGGCTTGCGAGGGTCAGGACGCCTTCACCTTCCCATGCAGGCGCACAGTGGTGTGTCGAAGGCCTCACTCGCTTACCGTTGCGGGGGCAGCGCCGGACTTGTCGTGAACCACGACGCACCGGCTTCCCGTTTCACCCTGCGCACGGCGGCGCAGGACACCTGAAACTGGCGCGCATCTGACCATTGGTCGGGGCGCGCGTCAATCATTTACCTGCCGTGACGGTCAGTGTGCGCCGGCCGACTTGCTCAGGTCGCTTTCCGCCCACTCGGTGTAGATGCACGCATCGGCCACCGCCCAGCGGACCTTCACGGTATCGCCAGGCTGCATCGGCATGCCGGCAGCCGACAGTGCTTTCACCGTCAGTTCGGTGCCGCCTGGAGTCATCACGTGGCAGGTCTGGCTTTCGCCGAGGAACAGCACTTCGCCGACCTTGGCGACGACTTCGTTCCAGCCCGCGGGCAACGGTTCGCGCGCGGCCTGCTCGGTGGTCAGGGCCAGGGCCTTTTCCGGGCGCACCATGATCAGCGCGTCCTGCCCGGCCGCCAGGCCTGGGGTCAGGCGGATCGCCACCGGTTGGCCTTCAAAGCTGCCGGCACCATGACTGCTGGCCTTGATGCGCAGGAAGTTCGAGTTACCCAGGAACGAGGCGACGAAGGCATTCGGCGGGTTCTGGTAAAGGTCGTAACCGGTACCCAGGCCAACGATCTTGCCGTGGCTGAAGATGGCGATGCGCTGGGACAGGCGCATGGCTTCTTCCTGGTCGTGGGTCACGTAGACGATGGTGATGCCCAGCCGGCGGTGCAGCTGGCGCAGTTCATCCTGCAGGTCTTCGCGCAGCTTCTTGTCCAGCGCGCCGAGCGGCTCGTCCATCAGCAGGATGCGCGGCTCGTACACCAGCGCTCGGGCAATCGCCACGCGCTGCTGTTGGCCACCGGACATCTGCGAGGGCTTGCGGTGGGCGAATTTCTCCAGTTGCACCAGCTTGAGCATGGCGTCGACCCGCTTGTTGATCTCGGCGGCGCCGAGCTTGCGGATGGCCAACGGGAATGCGATGTTGTCGCGCACGTTCAGGTGTGGGAACAGCGAGTAGCGCTGGAACACCATGCCGATATCACGCTTGTGCGGCGGCACGTTCACCAGCGACTGGCCTTCGACCAGGATCTCGCCGCTGCTGGGGGTTTCGAAGCCGGCCAGCATCGACAGGGTGGTGGACTTGCCCGAGCCGCTGGAGCCGAGGAAGGTGAGGAACTCGCCGTCCTGGATCTCAAGGTCCAGGTTGTCCACGGCGGTGAAGTCGCCGTAGTGCTTGTTCAGGCCGCGCAGGCTGACTAGGGTCTGGCTATGCGCGTTGTCTTTGATCACTGCACTCATTGTTGTTTTCTCCGCGCAATCAAGCGTTGACTTCGGTGCGCCGGCGTAAGGCGGCGGCAATGACCATGACCAACAGCGACAGGCCGATCAGCAGCGTCGAGGCGACGGCGATTACCGGGCTCAGGTCCTGGCGCAGGGTGGTCCACATTTTCACGGGCAGGGTTTGCAGGTCGGGGCTGGCCATCATCACGCTGAGCACCACCTCATCCCACGACACCAGGAAGGCGAACAGGCCGCCGGCGATCATCCCCGGGCGAATCGCCGGGAAGGTCACCTTGAAAATTGCCTGCAGGCGCGAAGCGCCGCAGATCACCGCGGCATCCTCGATCGACTGGTCAAACAGCTTCAGCGAGTTGATGATCGAGATGATGGTGAAGGGCAGGGCGACGATCACATGGCTGACCACGAAGGCGAACAGCGTGCCGGTGTAGCCCAGCTTGAGAAACAGCGCGTAGACCGCAACGGCGATGATCACCAGCGGCACGATCATCGGCATGGTGAACAGCCCGTAGAGCATCTCGCGGCCGGGGAAACGGCCACGCACCAGGGCAAATGCGGTAGGCAGGCCCAGCAACACGGCGGCGATGGTCGTCAGCACGGCCACCTTGAGGCTGGCCAGCGCAGCATCCATCCACTCAGGGTTGGCGAAGAACTGCACATACCACTTGAAGGTCCAGCCCGGTGGCGGGAATACCAGCCACTGCGACGAGCCGAACGACAGCAGGATGATGAATACCACCGGCAGCAGCAGGAACGCCGCGATGACCCCGGTGGTCAGGTACAGGCCCGTGCGCAGCGGGCGGCCCATGGCATTGGGAGACAGAAGCATGGCGGATTACCTCGCGTTGCCGACCGGGGATTCCGGCTGCAGCTTCAGGTACAGGTAGAAGAGCACCAGGGTGATCACCACCAGCAGTGCGGCGGCGGCGCTGGCCAGGCCCCAGTTGAGGAACGACTGCACCTGCTGAATGATGAATTCGGGCAACATCATGTTCTGCGCGCCGCCGAGCAAGGCCGGGGTGACGTAGTAACCGAGCGACATCACGAACACCATCAGCGCACCCGAGAACAGCCCCGAGCGGCACAGCGGCAGGAACACCTTCCAGAAGTTGGTCCATGGGCTTGCACCGCAGATCGAGCCGGCCTGCAGCACCATTGGGTCGATGGCGTGCATGGTCGCCTGCAGCGGCAGCACGATGAACGGGATCATGATGTAGCTCATGCCGATCACCACGCCGGTCAGGTTGTGCACCATTTCCAGCGGCGCATCGATGATGCCCATGGCCATCAACGCCTTGTTGATCACCCCCGAACTCTGCAGCAGCACCAGCCACGAGTAGGTGCGCGCCAGCAGGCTGGTCCACATCGACAGCAGCACGATGTTCAACAGCCAGCGGCCCCAGCCGTTGGGCACCAGGGTGATCGCCCAGGCCAGCGGGAAGCCCAGCAGTACGCTGATCAGGGTGACCACACCGGCCACCGAGAAGGTGTTGAACAGCACCCGTGCATAGGCCGAGTTGGCGAACAGCTGCTCGTAGTTGCCCAGCCCCGGCACCGGCTCCAGCACCCCGCGCAGCAGCAGGCCAATCAGCGGGGCGAAGAAGAACAGGCCAAGGAACAGCAGGGCCGGCAGCAGGTTACGGCTGCCTTTCCAACGCCGGCTCATGGGTTCGCGCCGGGGTGCGGTTTGCGGGGCGCCGGTGCCCGTGGGGGCACCTTGCGCGTTCTGCAGGGCGTTGATGGCGACTTTCATTTGACCAACCACTCATTCCAGCGCGCAGCGATGGCTTGGCCGTTCTTCGCCCAGTAGGCGAAGTCCAGCGTGACCTGGTCCTGGGCGTAGGCGGTCGGCAGGTTCTGCGCCAGGTCCTTGTCGAGCTTGGCGACGCTGTCGACGTTGACCGGGGCGTAGGCGGTCTTGTTGGCGAACTCGGCCTGGCCTTCGGCACTGCTGGCATTGGCCAGGAACTTCATGGCCGCGTCCTTGTTCTTGGCGCCTTTGGGGATAACCAGGAAGTCGGCCATGACCAGGTTCTGCTTCCAGCTCACGCCCACCGGCGCGCCATCTTGCTGCAGGGCATAGACGCGGCCGTTCCAGAACTGCCCAAGCGAGGCTTCACCGGAGGCCAGCAGTTGCTGCGACTGGGCGCCACCGCCCCACCAGACGATGTCTTTCTTGATGGTGTCGAGCTTCTTGAAGGCGCGGTCCAGGTCCAGCGGGTAGAGCTTGTCGGGCGTCACGCCGTCGGCCAGCAGGGCCAGTTCCAGCACACCGGGGCTTGGCCATTTGTACAGGGCGCGTTTGCCGGGGTAGGTCTTGGTGTCGAACAACGCGGTCCAGTCCACCGGCTTGTTGGCGCCGAGCTTGCCTTCGTTGTAGCCGAGCACGAACGAGAAGAAGAACGAGCCGACGCCGTGGTCGCTGACGAAGCGTGGGTCGATCTTGTCGCGTTTGATCTGGTTGAAATCGAGGGGTTCGAGCAAGCCTTCGCTGGCGGCACGCAAGGCAAAGTCGGCTTCCACGTCGACCACGTCCCACTGCACGTTGCCGCTCTCGACCATGGCTTTGAGCTTGCCGTAGTCGGTCGGGCCGTCCTGGACGACTTTGATGTCGGTCGATTTAGTAAAAGGTACGGCCCAGGCTTCTTTCTGGGCGTCCTGGGTGGTCCCGCCCCAGCTGACGAAGTTCAGGCTGTCGGCGGCCTGCACGGCCTGACAGGCCAGGGTCAGCAGGCTGGCGGACAGCACTGCGGTTACACGTTTGCTCAACAGCATGGTTACGCCCTCGTTGCTTTTGTTATTCGAGGCGGGGCTTTTTGGGCGCGCCCGCCAACAGTATTCGGGGAGCAGCTAAAACAAAGTGTCAGTGGCCGTTCTTGAGTGTAGGTGCCGGCCTGCAATTTTAAGGTCTACGGGATATCATATTATGGTATTCCAAACTTTTGGCAAGAGGATAAGGCGACCGGCCATCACTAATCTCTCGACCCTGCTTGGCACACTGTGGGAGCGGGATTGCCCGCGAAGGCGTCGGTGGATTCACTGCCGCCTTCGCGGGGCAAGCCCGCTCCCACAAGTGCCCCGTTTCAGCTCAACATCCCGGGCTCGAACGGGATGCTTTGCACCACCTCCAACTCATACCCCGCCAACCCCGCATACTTGAGCGGCGGCCCCAGGTGGCGCAGCTTGCCCACACCCAGGTCCTGAAGAATCTGCGCGCCGGTACCGACTTCCGAGTACACCTTCGACTGCCCGCGCTGGTAAGGCCGCACGGGCTGAGTCAGCTGCGGTACACGCTCGAGCAGCGCCTGGGAGGATTCGTGGTTGGCCAGAATCACCACCACCCCGGCGCCTTCCTCGGCAACCCGCTGCAGCGCCGCCCACAATGTCCAGTTGGCCGGCCCGGCATATTCGGCGCCGACCAGGTCGCGCAGTGGGTCGATCACATGCACGCGCACCAGGGTGGGCTGCTCGCGGCGGATATCGCCCATGACCATGGCCATGTGCACGCCGCCTTCGATACGGTCCTCGTAGGTGACCAGGCGGAAGGCGCCATGCACCGTCGGCAACTCGCGCTCGCCGATGCGCTTGATGGTCTGCTCGGTGCTCAGGCGGTAGTGGATCAGGTCGGCGATGGTGCCGATCTTGATGCCATGTTGCGCGGCGAACACTTCCAGGTCCGGACGGCGGGCCATGGTGCCGTCATCGTTGAGCACTTCGACGATCACCGACGCCGGGGCGAAGCCGGCCAGGCGCGCCAGGTCGCAACCCGCTTCGGTGTGGCCGGCGCGGGTCAGCACACCGCCTTCGCGGGCGCGCAGCGGGAAGATGTGGCCAGGCTGTACCAGGTCTTCAGGGCGGGCGTCAGCCGCCATCGCCGCCGCCACGGTGCGCGCCCGATCGGCGGCGGAGATACCGGTGGTGACGCCAGTGGCGGCCTCGATCGACACGGTGAAGGCGGTGCTGAACACGCTGCCGTTGGCCGGGACCATCTGCTCCAGGCCCAGGCGCTGACAGTGGTCGTCGGTCAGGGTCAGGCAGATCAGGCCGCGCGCTTCGCGGGCCATGAAGTTGATGGCCTGGGCGTCGCAGCGCTCGGCGGCGATCAGCAGGTCGCCTTCGTTTTCCCGATCCTCGTCGTCCACCAGCAGGACCATCTTGCCTTGCCGGTAGTCCTCGAGGAGTTCTTCGATGCTGTTGAAAGCCATGCTGCACGCTCACTGTGGTCGGGTGATTATTATGGTATACCATCATACATAAATAATTCGGCAACAGGAGAGCAGCGGATGAAAGCGTATTGGATCGCCCACGTGGATGTGACCGACCCGGAGCAATATCAGCAGTACACCCAGCGGGCGCCTGCTGCATTCGTGGCATTTGGCGGGCGCTTTCTGGCGCGGGGCGGAAGGAGCGAGGCGATGGAGGGGCGGCCGACGCCGCAGCGCAGCGTGGTGATCGAGTTCGAATCGTATGAGCAGGCTGTGGCTTGCTACAGGTCCGATCTGTATCAAGAGGCGTGCAGCCATCGCCAGGGTGTGGCGAAGGCTGAGGTCATCATTGTTGAAGGTTTCGAGCCTTGAGCTGATCAATACCGGCCTCTTCGCGGGTGTACGACCGGAGACATCGTTTACATAGTAAACCGGGGACATGGTTTACACATTTGAGGCTTGGACGCGGTTTTCGCCT